>DIKU01000036.1 GCA_002424645.1 Pelobacter sp. UBA5610
TGTGCGGCGGCATCCATGTCGTCAGTGTCTACCGCCCTTCTGTCATCGTCGATGCCCACATGCACATCCAAAGCGGCAACTGCGCCACTCTGCCCTTTATCTGGGATGTCCCGCCGGCGCCCCTCAAGCAGATCGTCTCCGGCCTGGGGGTCAACCGCTGGGTGGTTGAACTGCCGGGTCAGTTAATCAGCTACGGCCTGGACATTCTGTGCGAACCCTTCATGGCCCCCGGCCGCGCCGTGGCGCGAGAATTGAGCGACAAGCCGGCCGACCCCGACGAAGGCTTCTTCCGCACCTCCCCCATACGGCAACTGCTGGAGATCCAGAAGAAACCCACGCCGGAAATTGCCGCGGAATTTATTTCGGAAAGGAAAAACGTATACCAGGACTACTTTAAAACCCGGCCGGAATACGCCCCTTTGTCCCATCTGGTGCTCACCTCCGTGGCCATGACCATGGACATGGAATACGCCCATCTCGACGGCTACTTCGGCCTCAAAATCTACAACGCCATTTATGCCGACGAGGATCTTCAAAAGGACCCCAAGCGGTACTGGTATCCCAAACACGGCTTCTGGCGCCAGGTCTGGAATGGTCGCACCGAGACCTATGAACTTATCGAAGAGGAACCGTCCGCGGACCCCGGGCAAGGTCGCACCGAGACACAGTTTGAAGAGTACAAAAAAACGACCAAGGATTTCGGTATTCGGGGAACCTATCGCGCCGCCGACGGCCAAAACCGGACCATGCGCATTCAGGCCGCGGCCGTTGTCACGCCCGAGAGGGAGACGAAGCGTTATGAGCGCTGGCAAAAACAGTTGCAATATACCGAGCAGGCCATGCTGGAGCATCCGCTGAAGCTGCTGCCCATGTTCCACTACGATCCCCGGCGCTGGCAACTGCATCCCAACGGCAACCAGGAGGTGTACGACAAGGTCGGAGAAAAGGGCCTGTACCTGGGTTTCAAGATGTACACCGCCCAAGGCTACCGGCCCTGGGATATCCGCCGACTGCCGACTCTGGAGGATTTTTACGCCCAATGCGCCAGGCAGGCCACGCCCATTCTCAACCACTGCACGCCCAAGGGCGCGGCCACGGTGGAAAAGGAGCTGTACTACGACTTCGTACATCCCAACGACACGGTGGACGATCAGCGGGATAAAGATCGCTCTCGCGACGCTGTCCCCCAAAAATCGTCGGTCATCCAACTGCAGGCGACTTACGGGCATGCCCCCAACAACAGCAAGGCGATCCAGCGGGGCTATTTCAACGAACACTTCGTCTCCCCCAATGCCTGGCGCAAGGTTCTGGAGGGCAAAGCCAAGGGCCAATCCCTCTGCGAACTGCGCCTATGCCTGGCCCATTTCGGCGGCCCCACGGACTTGGGACTGGAGTGGAGCGAACAGACCATCGCCATGATGAGGGAATTCCCCAATCTCTATGCCGACATCTCCTCGTCGTTTGCCAGCGGCGCCTTTCGTCAACATTTCAAAAACCTGATGGAGCAGCACACGCATCGGGATCTTCTGCGTCAACGCATCCTGTTCGGCACCGACTGGTATCTGACCCTGCTGTATACCAAACCCTTCCATGGCTGGAATTTTTGGAAATACTGCGTCAACACCAAAACCTTTCTGGACAAATTCGACACCAGCCTCTGGCCACGCTTCACCATGCACAACCCCTACAAGTTTTACCGGCTGAATGATGAAAGGCAGATCATGCGTATTGCGCGGAATATTATTGAGCGGAGCCAGACAGATAAAACTGGCAAAACTTCAGCAAAACTCGAACCAGAGGAAATCAACCTAATCATGAAGGAAGCGGCCTGGATTCGGCAGGCCAACGACGCGTTTAAAAACTTTGAGGAAACGCCATGTTAAAAAACTACGACTGGAAACCCCTTTTGCAAAAGTTTGCTGTATGGACAAGCCTTATTCTCGTTTATCACTTCTTTTTCATACCCGTTAGCTTTGGAGGCCAAAAAATGGAACCCCTCTACGATCTCAAACAAGCCGCAACCCTGGAACCCCAGACCTACCGCACCAGAAGCACCAACCTCTCTCTGTTTCCGGTGCCCCAGGACAACGCCGTCGGCACCAACGACATGGGCAATGCCATCACGTTGCTCTCCTTCCGGCGCAGCAGGCTGGCAACCGACACCCATTTTCGCAACGCCGCCTACGATTTTGCCGGAGGAGGCACTTATCTGCCCGTCATCGATCAAAACACCATCGGCTTCGCTCAGAGTCGGCGGTTTCTGCTGTTCGATTTCAAGAAAAGAATTTGCCGGGATTACGACATAACCACGGCAATGACCAAAAATATCGAGCGCGTCGCCATCGCCGATGCTCGGCTGAAGCATTTCATTTTTGAAATACAAGCCCACAACCCACGTTCCGAAGATCCGTGGGACTACACCGAATATCTTCTGTTGATGGACCTGAGCATGTCGGAACCCAAACTCGTAAAGGAAATAAACATAGGGCAAACCACTGCCTGGTCGGCAAATTTGGGCAAAATTTTCATGCACAATCTTAAAACAGGCAATTTTTTTGCCCTTGATAAAAACCTCAACGAAGCCAACCACGACATTGTAACCACAATCAATAGGCTCAAAAAGCAGATTGATTTTACCTGGGTTCATCCACACCCGACTCTGCCTTTTGCATTACTCTCTGGCGGCAACCACGGATCTACCTACATAACGTGGGACCAGACAAGGCCAACAATTTTTCACCGCCTTTTTAGCGGAGCAATACACTTTTCTTTTTCGCCCGATGGCAAATGGGTCGTTTTCAGAAAAAACTTTCCAGAGCCACAGCAAACCTACCTCATGCCCGTCTCGGAAAAGTATCCCAACTATCTGGGCTCTCCCATCAAGCTTCTGGAGGAGGCCTTTGGCAGGCGAAGTATCAACAACAACGCCGCCTGGACAACCAACCCCATCAGTTATGTGGGCTCCTACAGGAACACGCTGTATCGCTGGGAACTCACCCGCGATGCCTATCCCGAGGCCGGCGACATGGATCTCCACGACTACATCGTGCAGAAGGATCTGGAAAAACTGACCCGCGAGAAACAGCAGGGGTTGGGCCGGGATTAAGCCGAATCACAGAATGTTTTCAGCACTGTTTCTTAGCCGCCGCCCCGGACATAGCCGGGACGGCGGCCAACGGACCATTCGCCATGACGCCGAATCGACCGGTCATCAGGACGTCGCCCTTTTTGTTTCTCACGCCCTGTGCGTGGTGATTGCCGCCGTCTGCACTCTGTTCACTTTCAGCGCGAATGCTTACGGAAATGAGCCCATTGAACCTCTCTACAACCTCACCCAGGCCCGCAGCCTCAAACCGGAAATCTACCCATTTCCCTCCGGCATCACTCCGTCCATGATTCCGGTACCCCAGGACAACACCATCGCCACCAACGATCTGCGCAATGCCATCACCCTGATCTCCTTTCACAAAGGCAAACTCAAAACAGAGCACTATTTCCGCGACGCCTACGACCAATTGCGGGGCGGCGGCACCTACCTGCCGGTCTTCTCCGGAGACACCATCGGCTTCGGACAGGAACGAATTTTTCTACTCTTTAATTTGCGCAACCGTCGTCATGAATCCTATCGGGTGGCCCCTTCTCTGGAAGAAACTATCAAGAGAATCGCTGTAGCGGACGGCCCCATGCGTCATTTCATTTTTGAAATCGAATATCTCGGACGCAGCTCAACAGGGGAGCGACTTCTAACCAGCAAACTCATGCGCCTCAGCCTCAATGACGGCGAGATCAGAACTGTTTGGGAGGTCCCCCGGGTGATCGGCAATGTCTGGTCGGTGGTCGGTGACAAGATTTTCTTGTGGAGGTTTCGGCACAATACACTGCAAGTCGTCGACATGATGTTCGAACCCGCCCATCATCCCCTGGCGGATGCGATTAACACACATAAAAACTCCATCGACTTTACCTGGATCTACGCCCATCCTTCCCTGCCTTTTGTCATTTTGTTCGGTGGCAAGAATGACGGCGCGGTCATTTCATGGGAGCGCGAAGATACCCGTCCCAAGCCTCTGGTAGGGGAAGAGATTGTTCTCAAACAATTTCTCTTCTCTCCTGACGGCAAATGGTTGACCTTCAAGACAGAGCACTTATCTAAAGGAGCGGAAAAAACCTACCTCATGCCCGTCTCGGAAAAATACCCCAACTACCTGGGCTCGCCGATCTTGCTCATGAATCGTTCCTTTCAAGACCGGTGCGCCAACTGGACCCAAAACCCCACCGCCTTTGTCGCCACCAGCCGCAACGAACTTTTCCGCTGGAAACTCACCAGCGACGCCTATCCCGAAGCCGGTGACATGGATCTTCACGACTACATCGTACAGAAGGATCTGGAAAAACTGACCCGCGAGAAGCGGCAGGG
>DIKU01000098.1:0-1676 GCA_002424645.1 Pelobacter sp. UBA5610
AAATTTACCAGAACCGGATATTCGGACCGGGACACCCAGTTTTGGGCAGCGGCCGGATAGTGCTTCTGACCCACAAACCATAAACCGATAAGCTTGCCGTGCAACGCCGCGGCCGTCATAGGCCCCAAAGGGGTATCGATGGTGCAAGTGCATATCATAGCGAAGCAATCTCCTTTCAATTCAGATAAAGCCCTGCATCAGCCTGCGGCAAAGTTCCTCGACATTGTCCGGATCGGCCCCAAGTTGCAGACAAAGTGCCTGGGCGGCAGCCTCCTTCTCGGGATCGTTCAGATCCTGCAATCCGCGCAACACGCCGCCTCGTCGGCCAATCAGGTATACGCAGCGCCGTTCCTCAGTCAGATCGAGAAACGCTTGCACCATGGCCACCAGCCGCGGCTGATCGCCGGGCAAGATACCGGCCAGATCTTCGAACAGATTCAGCACGTGATCGCTGGCCAACTCAGCAGTAATCCCGTCCAGGGTTTGCAGAAACAGCAAAAGCTCCCCGGCAACTTCGACGCTGGTGCAAGGCTCGAACCGACCGCTGAGCCACTCCGCATGCAGGGGAATGCCTTCGGGAATGGCCAGGGTGCGCAGACGGATAAAATCGGGTCGGATGGCATTCAGCGCGGTGGCGGAGTCGCGGGCGTGAGGCTCCGATAACGTCCTGCCACCCAGGCCGGGCATGACATATTCCGACAGTTCGATTCCCGCTTGCTTGACACGCTGGCCGGCCTGGATGTGCATCGCCCGGGTTGCCCCTTTGCAAACTTTTTCCAGTACCGCGTCGCAGCCGGACTCCATACCGATGTGCAGCCGCGTCAGGCCCGACGTCCGCAATGCCATTAATTCCTCCAGGCTAAACCGCAGGACCGTCTGCGAACGGGTGTAGGCGGTAATGCGAAACGTCCACGGAAAAGTAGTCTGCAAATGCGCAAGGATAACACGCAGTCGGCTGGGGCCAATGACCAGTCCGTCGGCATCCTGCAGGAAAACCGACTGCAAGCCCCCGGCCAGCCAATGCGCCGCCGCCCGAAACGAAGTCCGCTCCTCAGACGGCAACCGGTCATGCCATAGCTGCAACAGCCCCTGTGTTTCAACACCGGTTTCGCCGAGGTTCCTACGCAGCAGATCGAGATGCCGGGCGACCGCATCGATATCGCGGCATACCTCCTCAACGGACCGCATTGAAAACTTGCGCCCCTTGTAAACCGGACAGAAGGTACAGCGGTTCCATGGGCAGTTGCGGCTGACCCGCAGTAAAAGACTACGTGCCTCGCTCGGCGGCCGGATGGGCCCCTGTTCGAAATGCCATTCGTGCGGCAACGCGCTGGCTTGCTTCATCATGGAAACCTTTCTTTCATGGTAACTCCGTCTAACTGTCCGGGTCACACCCCTGTTCCCTTGATGTTTCATTATCTCACAGCTTGACAACTCTCTCCCGTACGATATCAAGCATAGAGAGCATACTGCTACGAAAAAGTCCGAGCACCCCCATTCCCTCATCGAAAGGAAACCGCCATGCCTGAATTCGCCAATCCCTTTGCCGGCAATGCCTGCGACCGAAAATTGACCAAACAGGAACTTATCCGCGCCATCCGTTACATGGTGTCCGCCGAGTACGAAGCCGTCCAGCTTTACATGCAACTGGCCGAATCGACAAACGATGAACTCGC
>DIKU01000098.1:1715-16565 GCA_002424645.1 Pelobacter sp. UBA5610
CTGCTCAAGCATCTGGCGCCGGAGGAGGAAGAACTCTACGATGAGGGGGCCGAAGAAGTGGAGGAACTCATGGAGAAACTCGGGATAAAGTAAGCCCCCCCGGCTTTACTTGTCGCGCCTGGCCCGGTCAGCGCTGCCGCCGAGGGCTTCGAAACCTGCAATAATGTCGAACAGTTCCTCGGTAATGACCGTCTGCCGCAGTGCGTGGTAGCGGGATTGCAGATCGGCCTGAAGGTCTTCGATATTCTTTTCGGCACGTTGCATGGCCGCCAGCCGGGCGGCATTTTCCGCTGCAAGGGAGGTGGCAAAACCGCGAAACAGGGTAACGAACAGATATTCGCTGATCAAGGCGGGAAAGGACTGTTCCCACGGGGCCGCGACCATGGGAAGGCAACGGCCGGGCCACTTTTGACCGGCCATGTGCCGCAACCAACCCTTATCGGGGGGCAGCAGCAAGACACATTGCTGTTCATAGGCCGCTCCGGCCAGTGGCCGGTTGTGAAACAACAGCAACCGGCACTCGCTGTGACTTCGGCGGCGCTCAAACCGCACCAGCACCTCCTGCACGGTGGCCGTGATACTCTGTACCGAGGTCGGCAGGGTAAAAAACTCCCGCACCTCGCCAAAACGCTCTTCGACGCCGCCGACGATTTTTTCCCCGGCAACCCAGCACTCCGGCGTGCCCTTGATATCGGCATCGCGTTGCAGCCAGCCGGTCGCATATTCGAGCATGGCGTCGTTGAAGCGCCCTGCCATGCCCTGATCCGAACCGAGAATCAGCGCCACGGTATCCCCGGCCGATCGCGCACCGCCGGTAAGAGGGCGATCGCGCAACACCGCACGCAGCCCAAGCTCTACGGCGTCATAATAGCCATCGAGGGCGCGCACCGCATCCTCGTACTGGCGAATGCTGACCGCCGCCAGCGCTTTCATGGTGCGCACCACCAGGTGCAGGTCCGAGGCGCTTTTGATTTTATGTTGCAACTCCTGCAACGCCGGCATCATCGTCCTCCCCAACTTTGATGAACGGTCGCACCGCGCGATTGGCGACGTCCAGCATGGCGTCAAGATCTTCCCGCGACAGAGCTTCTCCGCGTAAAATCTTCTCCGCGATTTCAGGCATTTCAGGAACGGCTGAACAAACCGCCTGCTCCACCTCGAAAAGGTCTGCTTCCCCGACCTTATCGAAAACCCCGCTGTTCAACGCATGCAGCACCAACACCTGCTGAGGTGCTGTACGCGGCCTGAACTGCGGCTGTTTAAGGATAGCGCGCACCCGGCGCCCCCGGTGCAGAACCTGACGGGTTTCTTCATCCAGGCGCGTTCCGAAACGGGCAAAGGCCTCGAGTTCTTCAAACTGGGAGTAGGTCAGGCGCAAATCGCCGGCCACTGCACGATAAGCGGCCTGCTGGGTTTTTCCTCCGACACGGGAAACCGATTTGCCGACATCGACGGGAGGCAACAACCCTTTCTGGAAAAGCTCGGGTGACAGGTACACCTGACCGTCGGTAATGGAAATAAGATTGGTCGGAATGTAGGCCGACAGGTTCTGGGCCTCGGTCTCAATAATGGGCAATGCCGTCAGACTGCCGCCCCCCCGTGGTTCGGAGAGATGAGTGGCGCGCTCCAGAAGACGCGAGTGAACGTAAAAAATATCGCCCGGAAAAGCTTCGCGCCCCGGAGGGCGGCGCAATAGCAGGGAAATCTCGCGATAAGCCCGGGCGTGGTGAGTCAGGTCATCGTAGACGATCAACACATCGCGACCATGCTCCATGAAATGCTCCGCCATACTGGTAGCGGCATAGGGAGCGATATACTGCAGGCCCGGCGGCGCGTCCCCCCCCGCCACCACCACGATGCTGTAGTCGAGGGCGCCGCAATTACGCAACTCGTCGACCACCCCGGCAACACTGGAGGCACGTTGCCCGATCGCGCAGTAGATGCACAATACGTCCTGATCGTGCTGGTTGATGATGGTATCGATGGCGATGGCCGTCTTCCCGGTCTGCCGATCGCCGAGGATCAATTCGCGCTGTCCGCGTCCTATGGGAATCAAAGCGTCGATGACCTTGATCCCGGTCATCAACGGCTGGGTTACCGGCAGACGGTCCATGATCGGCGGAGCGGGACGTTCTACGGGGAGGCGACGCTGAAATGTCACAGGTTTGCCGCCATCGAGACTGCGCCCGACAGGATCGACCACCCGTCCGATCAGGCCGTCACCCACCGGCACATCAAACACCCGGCCGGTACGCCGGACTTCGTCCCCGGCCTGCAGATGACCGTAATCGCCCAGCAGCACCACCCCGACCTCGTCTTCGGCGACATCCAACGCCAGGCCCACCAGGTTACCCGGGAAGTCCAGCAATTCCTCGCACCTCACCCCCGGCAGGCCGCCTACCCGCGCGATGCCCTTGCCGACGTACTCCACCCAGCCGACATGTTGCACGGCCAACACAGGCGAGAAACCTTCTACCGCCTGATCAAGGGTATCAAAAGCACTCTTGAGCACCGAGGTCAGAGAGGGGCCGGGATCTTTCATACGCTGCCCTCTGCCGAGGCACTCGCCTGACCGTCATAAAGGATCGCTACCTCCTGCTCCAACTGCTCAAAATAACTGTCGACGCCCCAGGACAACTTAAGCCCTCCCACGGTCAATTCGATGCCGAGCGGCATCACCGCCTGATCGTTGTAATGCAACACCACCGCATGCCCCAGGGCCTTTTGTATGCCTTCGGCCAGACGCTGACGCAGCGGCTCGGGCAGTGCGAAAGGACTGCGGACCAGAACCCCGCGATCACAGGCAGCCAGGGCAACATGTTCCCGCTCATCACTGCGAAGCTCAGCCAGTCGCTCGTTGAAGCGCGTCACCATCAATTGTTCCAATTCGGCATCGGCCAAATCCCCGAGCGACTTGCGGGCGATCTTCAACATTTCACCGCCCACGCGCTTTTTAAGCTCGGTAAAGAAGGATTCCCGTTCCTCGCGAATGGCCGTGGCCCAGGCCCGACGCACCTCGGAAGCTTCTTGTTTGGCGGCAGCGATCAGCTTGCGGCGCTGTTCCTCGACATCCTCTTCCACCTGCCGCAACTTGACGCCGCGTGCTTCCTCAAGCTCCTGCAACAGCCTGCGGTATTGATCCTCAAGCTGCTCCGCTTCAACCAACCTGCTTTCGGCTTCGGCATAACGGACCGCCAGACGTTCTTCGCGGCGATCCATGGCGCGCAGGATCGGTCCATACAAAAACCGCTTGAGCAAGGCCACCAGGATCAAAAAATTAACCGCCTGAGCCGCAACAGTGAACCAGTCGATAAGCACCGATCAGCCTCCTTCGCCCACTCTGGCCAGAAAGAAACGCCAGAACGGATTGGCGAAAATCAGGATCATGGAAACCACAAAACAGTAAATCGCCGTAGACTCGACCATCGCCAATCCGACAAACAGGGTGCGCGTAATGGTATTGGCTTCATCCGGCTGCTGTGCCAGGGCCGCCAGTGCCTGGGCAAGAGCCCGTCCCTCGCCCAGAGCAGGGCCGATGGCCCCGATTCCGATACAGATGCCCGCCGACAATATGGATGACACGGCAACCCATGTAAGACTCTCCATGCAGGACTCCTTTCGATCAGCCTGAAAACGCATCGCAAACTTAACTCACCGCAGTGTCCACCCGGCACTACCCTTGGACCTGTTGCTCTCTTTGCTGCTCTATCTGTACCCCGGCGGCGATATAGACTGCGGCCAGCACCGCGAAGATGTACGCCTGAATGACCCCGGTAATCAGCCCCAGCAGCTGCATCAGCACCGGAAACAACAGGGGCGCTATGGTGAGCAGGATACCGGCTATCATGCTGCCACTCATGACGTTGCCGAACAGACGCACTGCCAGGGCCAGGGTGCGGGACACCTCGCCCATAATGTTGAAGGGCAACATGAAAACCGAGGGTTTGATATACATCCGCAAGTAGCCGATAATTCCGCGCCGCTGGATACCCCACAACGGTACGGATATAAACACGCAGATAGCCAGCGCAGTCGTCGTGGACAGAGATCCCGTGGGTGCCAAATAACCGGGAATCACCGACAGCAGGTTGGAAAACAATACAAAAAGAAACAGGCTGCCGAGAAACGGAAGGAACTCCCGTGGTGGCGCCAAACCCATGTCGTGAATCTGTTCTTCCATGCCGGAAACCAGCACCTCAAGCAGGTTCTGCCAGCGCGACAAACGCCCTTCCCGGCGCAGACGCCGCGTCACCAGCCAGGCCCCCATAACCAGAATCAACACGTTGAACCAGGTTATGGCGATGGTGGCATTGATCTTGAGCCCGTGCCATTGCCAGAAGATGAAGATGTCTGGTGTGATTTCCATAAATATTAATCCTCATCACTCAAAATCCGATGACCGGTACCGGAAAGCCAGGACCGCGGGGTTGTACCGGCATCAAAATGGGAAGCAAAGGCGACAGGCCGTTACCAAACACCAATCACTAATCACTGGCTCCTTTCATCTTGTGCCGGACCTTGAGCCTACCCCCCACGTCCATACCGGGATCGCAACCATGCCAAACGCGCGATTAAAAATCCCCCCATGCCGGTCATCATGGACAAAGCACCCCAGGCGGAGAGCAAGTAAAAAACCCCCAGCACCACCAATAACCGAAACAAAAAGCTGGCGATCAGCAACAACTGCGGGGACGACACCTGTCCCACGCGTTTCACGGTCAGGTAAAGGCCACCGAAATAACCTGCACCCAACAGACCGCCGGCCACCAGGGCCACCACCAGTCGGCTGAGTTCAGTCGTGGTCATGCGTATCCTCCTGTGGCGGCTCGCGTCGCTCGGTTTCGATATCCCTGCGCTCACGACTGATCCAGATCCAGGCATTGACACAGCCCAAACCGACCCCGATCACCAACAGCATCAGGGTCCAGGAATAAGGCCCGGCGTGCCGGGCATCGATCCACACTCCGAGGGCCGTAAGCGCCACCGCCGGGATGGCTACCGACCAGCCGACCAGGCCAAACATGCCGAGACCGAACCAGGCGCTGTGCCCGCGGTGTTCCATGGCCCGCAGCTTGCGCGCCTGTTTGGCCGCCAGCAGGCGCCGCAAATCATCGCGCGACTGTTGCCCCGAACGGGGATTCTTATCCTTTTCATCGGTCATGACAGCTCCATGAAACGGCGTAAAAAATCGGATTCGAGACGAGCCACGGCGCTGCGCACCACCCGCTCCTGCTCATCCAACGCCCGGAAGCGCAGATGCACCACCTCCAGCAGGTCGACGAGTTCCCCCCCGGCAACGGCATTGCGCACCGCCACCGATACCAGCCTGCCCTGCTTGACCAACAGTCCGCGATCGAGGGCCAGATAGTGGCCCGTGCCCTGCGCTGTTTCGTAATAGAACAACCCCGGCACCAACGCCGACACCAGATCGACATGCCTTGGCCGCAGGCAAAAAGAACCGTTCAATCCTTCGGCCACCACCTTGTTTACGACACAATCGAGCATACGATCCGCCGGGGTCTGCACCGTGAGCCTCATGATGTCGGGTCCTTTTCAACCGCATCGCGCTGGCGCTGGCGCTGCCGTTGGCGTGCTTCCTCGATCCCGCCGATCATGTAGAGCAGCTTTTCAGGTTCGTCGGAAAATTCGTCGTTAAGGATGGCTTCGCAACCATCGAGCGCCGCATCCAGGGAGACCATGCGCCCCTGCATGCCGGTAAACTGCTCGGTAGTGTAAAAAGGCTGGGTCAAAAAGCGCTCAAGACGTCGGGCACGGTATACCACCCGGCGGTCATCGCGCGAGAGTTCCTCCAGGCCCAGCATAGCGATGATGTCCTTGAGTTCCTCATAGGTGGCCAGAGTGCGTCGGATCTCCTGGGCCAGGCGATAATGGCGCTCCCCGACGATGCGTGGATTAAGCATATTGGAGTTGGAATGTAATGGATCGATGGCGGGATACAATCCCTCGCTGGCCCGCCGCCGCGACAGGACGATGGAAGCCGACAGATGGGAGAAGGCATGCACCGCCGCCGGGTCGGTAAAATCATCGGCCGGCACATATACCGCCTGAATTGAAGTGATGGCGGCCTGCCTGCCACTTGAAATGCGCTCCTCCAACTGTGCGAGTTCGGTACCCATGGTCGGTTGGTAACCGAGGCGCGATGGCATGAGTCCGAGAAGCCCTGAAATCTCCATGCCGGCCTGGATAAAGCGAAAAATGTTGTCGATCAACAACAGAACGTCTTGCCCCTGATCGTCGCGAAAATACTCGGCCATGGTCAGCGCGGTAAGCCCCACCCGGAAGCGCGCGCCGGGTGGTTCGTTCATCTGGCCGAACACCATGACGGTATTATCAAGCACCCCCGCCTCACGCATTTCACGGAACAGCTCTTCGCCTTCCCGACACCGTTCACCGATGCCGCAAAAAAGCGAAACCCCTTCGTGCTGGCCAACCATGTTGTGAATCAGTTCGGTTATCAGCACCGTCTTTCCGACACCGGCGCCGCCGAACAATCCGGCTTTGCCACCCCTTTCCAGAGGAGCCAGAACATCGATGGCCTTGATGCCGGTAATAAACACTTCGGCTTTAACCCGTCTCTCCGTCAATCCGGCCGGCTTGGTCAAAACCGACCGCCAGCGGCAGCCCTCGGGCGCCGGCCTCTGGTCGATGGGTTCACCGAAAACATTGAAGACCCGGCCCAGGATAGCCGGACCCACCGGTGCCCGCAGTGGCGCACCACTGTCCCTGATGACCTTTCCGCAGGCAAGCCCCTGGGTTGGTGTCAGGGCATTGCCACGCACGTGGTGGCTATCGAGATGCAGCATGACCTCCACCCTGAACTGGTCCTGCGAGCCTGCAAGCAACAGTGAGTTGATTTGCGGCAGACCATTATCAAACCGGGCATCGACAACCCCGCCGCGCACAGCCACCACCGTGCCTTCTAGGACAGACGGCTCCTTCATGCTCACCTTTCCATGACAGAAGTTAACATTCGAATAAATTTTACCAGACTTTTCCCCGATGTTTGCCAAACCCGTCGGTTGTGTTGGTCCCTGCTTAAAAAGGTGGTAAACTGCCCGCCAAATGTTAGACTGACGCCTGTTATAGAATTCGGGAATTCTGTCCCCAGAGGTGATGTATGAAACGTCTGATGATCTGCTGTACGGTCTTGCTCCTGTCCATCCTGGTTGCAAAAGCCTATGCCGACCAGCCGGCCCCTGCCATACGGGCCACGGAAACCGTGCTGCTACCGGGTGTGGCCGAAGTTTACCCACGCCTGGCCAGGCTCACGGATGAAGGCACTGACCTGGAAAGCCGCCTTGGTAACCTCGCCAATCTCGATTCTTTCAACCTGACCCTGTCATCCTTGCAACAATGGCAGAAGGAATGGTCCGGCCGGGAAAAAATCCTGGGCCCGATTCAGGATTGGCCCCTTGACCGTTTACAGCAATCCAGAATCACGCTTTTGGGTCACAAAGACAAAACCTCGCAACTTCTGGATGAACTCTTCATGCGTCTGGCTGAGATCGAGGAATTGCGCACCACCTGGCAGGATAAACAAAACTTCTGGCAGCAGTGGCAGAACGCTCTGAAGCCCCCCAGCGCACTGGCTCCTTCCGAGGTTTTTATACAGGCACGACAAATCAGTGAGAAATCCCTGCAACAACTCGATGAGATTTCCCCTCCCCTTATCGCCATGCAACAGGAGGTAACGGATCTTCAAGCGCGGATTTCCAGCCAGTTGGGCCAGATTGAACAATTGCTTGCCGCCAGCAGGGGGCAACTGCTGGCGCGGAATCAACCTTCCTTTTTTAATCCGGAATTCTATCGTCAATTCGACAGCACCCTCTTCTCATTTCTCCCTGGCGGGCTTGCCAAACTGGACTTTCTCAACAGTCTATTCTGGAAAAACCGGGGTGGCCTGGTCGTTTTAAATGTACTGCTGGTGGTTTTTCTATTTGGGATGTTGCGATCTCGGGGCGCCCGTTTTGCGAATGTTGAAGATTTGCAGTTCGCCCTGCGACATCCCATGGCCGCAAGCCTGTTTCTGTCCATCATCGTACTGGCTCCTTTTTACAGCCATGCCCCTTCAGGCTGGATTCTGCTCATCACAACCGGAGCCGTTTTGTCCCTGGTACCTCTAAGCATCGAGCTGTTTGACAGTCCCCGCCAACGCCTGATTATTCGTTTGTTGGCGTATGTGTATATTCTGTCGCTGGTCCTGCAAGCCCTGGCACTGCCTGCCCCTCTCTACAGTCTCTATCTGGCAGGGATAACTCTTACCGGCCTATTTCTCCTGTTGCGCATAAAAAAAGCCTCACAGCTCGCCCGGCCCGATCGCCAACATAAATTTCGAAACCTGTTGAAACTTGGGATAGGATTGCTTGCAGTAGCCTTCATGGCTCAGGTGGGAGGCTATGGCAACCTGTCCGAGCACCTGCTTCTGGCAGGCCTCAAGACCGTTTTCACCTGTCTGCTGGCCGCCTTGATGTTACGCCTGCTGCATACCGGACTGTTGGCTCTGGCGAAACTCAGGATGTTTAAACGACAACGGTTTTTCCGTCGTCACGGGAAGGAACTGCAGAACAGGATCTGGCACATTATCCCCATTGCCATCATGATCTATGCCGCCTTGTATCTGATGGTGGTCTGGCGCCTGTTTGACAGTGTTGGCGAAGCCTGGCATGCCATCGTGTCGACGGGGATCGTGCTGGGGGACAAAACCATCTCCGCCAAAATGCTGTTGATCGGCCTGGGGGCGCTTTACACTGCCATCCTCGTTTCATGGATGTTACGCAGCCTGCTGGAAGAGGAGGTTTTCCCGCGTCGGCAGATGGACCGGGGGGTGCGCGATTCCATCAAAAAATTGCTGCACTATGCCATTCTGGCCCTCGGCGTATTGATGGCCCTGAGCCTGGCCGGCATCGAATTAAAAAACTTTGCCGTCCTTGCGGGAGCCCTTGGCATCGGTATCGGTTTTGGCCTGCAGAATATCGTCAACAATTTTGTCAGCGGGCTTATCCTGCTGTTTGAGCGCCCCATCAAAATCGGCGACATGGTGGTACTGGATGGCGAATGGGGCACGGTGCGCAAAATAGGGTTGCGCTCCACCACCGTCGAAACATTTGATCAATCGGAAGTTATCGTACCCAATTCATTGCTGGTATCCGAGAAAGTCACCAATTGGACCCTGTCAAATGAACAATGCCGCATCGTGGTGCCCGTTGGCGTGGCCTACGGAAGTGATGTCGAAAAGGTTTTGCACATCCTGTACGCGTCTGCCCAAACCCACCCCAACGTCCTTGACAATCCGCCACCATCGGCAATCTTTACAGCCTTTGGGGCCAGTTCCCTCGATTTTGAACTGCGCGTGTGGGCAAAGTCTGTCGCCGAACGCCTGATCATCAAAAACGATCTGCTGTTATACATTGATCGTCGTTTTCGCGAAGAAGATATTGAAATTCCCTTCCCGCAGCGGGATCTGCATCTGCGCTCGGTAGATGCCTCCGTTCTTCAGGATTGGAATTCATCCGATGAAAGAAAAATCATCCCTTAATCGAAGTTGGCTATTCACTTGCAAAAAGACTATTGGCCGAGGCAGGGTATTTCCGGTGCAGTTTTAATAACCAGTAGATAACTGGGCCTTGCGCAATACCTTGAGACCTCACGCTAAACATGCTATTTTGTGCCCGATTATTTCCTACTAGATCAGGAGGAGACCCGTATGGACAACAGCAAGCGCGCCATGATCCTCGGTACCGGCCGCGCCATCCCCGAGAAGATCCTGACCAACGCCGACCTGGAAAAGATAGTGGACACCAACGATGCCTGGATCGTAGAACGCTCCGGCATTCGCACCCGCCATATCGTCGAACCGGGAACAGCTCTTTCAAGCCTTGCAGCCGATGCGGCAAAAAAGGCACTGGAAGATGCCAACCTTGCAGCCACCGATGTCGATCTGATTATTATGGCCACGGTCACCGGCGACATGAAGTTCCCTGCCACGGCCTGCTTTGTCCAGACCCTTATCGGAGCGAATAATGCGGCAGCCTTCGATATCAGCGCGGCCTGCTCTGGATTTGTCTATGGTCTGCAGTTGGCCGACAGCCTGATCCGCTCCGGCACACACCAAAACATACTGCTGATCGGTGGAGAAATCCTTACCTCCATGGTCGATTGGGACGACCGCAACACCTGCGTACTGTTCGGCGACGGCGCCGCCGCCGTGGTATTGGGACCCACCCAGGAAGATCGCGGCATCCTCTCTACCCATATCGGCGCCGACGGCAATCACAGCGGCCTGCTCTACAACGCGGGTTGCGGCTCCCTCAATCCGCCTACGGTTGAAAATGTCCAGGACAAGCTCCATACCATGCGCATGGAGGGTCGCGAAGTTTTTCGCCATGCAGTGGTCAGTATGAGCAAAGCCATGAAAAAGGCTCTGAAACTTTCCGGCGTCGCCATTGAAGATCTTGATCTTGTTATTTCCCACCAGGCCAATTTACGTATTATCGAAGCCCTCGGCAAACGCTTGAAGTTGACCGATGAGCAGACGTATGTCAACGTCGACCGCTACGGCAATACCTCGGCCGCCTCCATCCCCATCGCGCTGGACGAAGCCCGCCGCGAAGGCCGCCTCCGTGAAGGCAACCTGATAGGCCTGGTTACCTTCGGCGCCGGTTTCACATGGGGATCCAGCATCATTCGCTTGTAATAGCCGCTTGAGTTGCGGCAGTTCACGCCAAAAGCAGGACACGGAAATAAAAAAGGCCGGGAACGCAATCACGTTCCCGGCCTTTTTATGCTATTACTGACAGCCTGTTAGAAAGGCAATTCTTTCCCGGCCAACAGCATGAAAGCAGGATAGTACAAACCAACTGCAGCCCAGATGAGCAGTGAGAAAGCCAACAGCTTGGCGGAGAACTTGCCGTAAGCGTTCAACCACACCTCAAGGGTAAGAACCGTGTAACCGGCGCAGGCAAATGCGAAGTAACCACTGCCCTTAACGGTGTAGAACATAATCATGTAGATGAAAGAGACAATGGCAACCGTAAGGCTGACATTACCAACCGAAGCCATGCTTTCCAGACCGGCAAGCAGGGCATAAGCAACGGTACAGTACAGAAGACCATGAGCAAACAGCAGACCGGCGGTAAAAGCATCCCCCTGGATAGCAAGGACAAAGGCACTGACAACCGTACAGATACCGACAAATGCGGTAATAGCGCCGGTTCCTTTTGCTTCGCCGAAACCAAGGAACAACAGGGCCACGGGTACCCACATTAAGGAAATAGCAATGAGAATTGCAAGGGTCATCTTTGTACTCCTCCTTTGAAGTTTGAAAATCCTCTTTTTACCCAATTCGGGTCTTGCGAAAAAGCCTCCAGCCATAACCGCGCCCGGAACAAAACAAAATCACGGGGATCCGCCATTTGGATTCCGCTCCGGACATAACCACAACCACCATAGTTGCCCCCCTTCTTACCGATCTCCCGATGCAGCGGGAACGCTCGTCGGTCAGCCGGGTGTGCGCCCCTACCCTAAGCGCGGCAAAATATGCGGTTGCGGCTCTGCATGACTACAGGCGCCATTAAATTTTTTCTCAGACAAAAGGACTCAGCATAAGTGAACATCTTTTCAAATTGGACGACAACGTAAAAATCCAACAATATCAATGTATGCACCATGCAAAACTGTTCAACTTCAAGCATTGTTGCAAAAAGAATAAGGCTTCAATAAACCACCGTTCTACCTGAACGCAATTTCAATGCCATAACCGTTTACAGGAAAATCGCTCCGACCGGAACCGCGTATCGGCCAAAGCGCTCAGAGCCAAAAGATTTTCAGAAAACATTCAACACATCCATTCTGGATCAATCTGTTACGTTTTGGCGTCACATGCTCCGTTATGAACCACTTTATCTGCAGCCACTTCTTTAGCAACTACACCCGCCCCCTCTAAGTTCAATCACTTAGCAACAGAATAGCACAGTGTTTGCGTTTGTCTTGCCAGCCAGGCAATTTGCCCGACGCCAAGCACTCACCAAAGCCCCACCGGCAAGCAAAACAACCGGATCAAAATCTATCCGCATAAAATGGCAACCAAGCATCCCTCAAGCGTTCTCCGCACCCTGGGCCAAACCCTCCCGGCCCCTTGACAGACAAAAAGACCACGCACCAGCGACAAACCGTCGCCAAAAGGCAGTTTTTTCGCATTGGCCTTGGTTCGAGGCTATGGTATAGTTGCTGCACTTTTCGAAACTCCCCGAGAGAGGATCGTTGTGCACATGAAAAAATACTTTTGGATGCTATTACCGGCTGCAGTGATTTGCGGTTGTGCCATGATGGGCGCATGGAAAGCCATCCCGCCCCCGGGAGGTTGCGACCAGTGCCACAGCGTACCGATCAGTGCCAACTGGGAAGTACGGGCGACAGCCGTTACCCTGTCCGACGAATACGGCCGAGAATCCTGGCAGAAGGAAACCTCGGTTTTGCCTACCGATGTGTCCCCCATACAGCGGCAGAAAGTCGAGGGCGAACCCTGCTTCCGCTGCCACAAAGGACCAAGTCGGGCGCATACGGAGCGTCTCGGGCGCTACCACCACTAAACCGCCAGGTTCGGGACCCTGACTTCGACAGTCAGGGTCCTTTCATTTACGGCTGCCCCCTTGCTTTTAAATCGAGGACCATCCAACATGTTCCGCCATACCAAAATCATCGCTACCATCGGGCCGGCCTGCGATTCGCGGGAAAGCATCGAACAGCTAATGAAGGCAGGAACGGATCTCTTTCGTCTGAATTTTTCCCACGGCAATCAGGAACACAAAGCCCTGATCGTCCAACACATCCGCGACCTGGCCAAACAGCACCAGATCCCGGTAGCCATCCTCGGGGATCTCCAAGGACCTAAAATCCGCGCCGGGCGCATGCAAAACGGCATGGTTAATCTTAAAACCGGAGATACGGTTATCTTGACCTCCGAGGACATAGAAGGCGATGCCGGTCGCATCCCCATCATCTACCCGGACCTGCCCTCGGAAGTGATCGGTGGCGACCGGATTCTGCTGGATGACGGCCTGCTGGAACTGGAGGTTCTCGACACAACCCCAACGGCCGTTCGCTGCCGCATCCTTACCGGCGGCACATTGAAAGACCACAAAGGCGTCAACCTGCCCGGAGCGGCACTGTCCGTTCCGTCTTTGACAGACAAAGATCGTGACGACGTCACTTTTGCCGTGGAACAGGGCTTCGACTACCTGGCTCTTTCGTTTGTGCGGCATGCGACCGACGTGCAACAATTGAAAACTTTACTGCATACGAAAAACAGCACCATTCCGGTGGTTGCCAAAATCGAAAAACCCCAGGCCGTCGAGGATTTTGATGCCATTCTGGAGGAATCCGACGCCATCATGGTGGCGCGCGGGGACCTCGGGGTCGAGATCAGCCCGGAACGCGTTCCCCTGATACAGAAACACATCATTCGGCGCTGCCATGAAGCAGGCAAGCCGGTGATTACCGCAACCCAGATGCTTGAAAGCATGATTTACAACCCGCGCCCGACCCGGGCTGAAACCTCGGATGTGGCCAACGCCATTCTTGATGGAACCGACGCGGTCATGCTGTCAGGTGAAACCGCCGCAGGCAAATACCCGGTCGAAGCAGTTGCCTTGATGGACCGGGTAGCGCGCAGCGTGGAAAGCGATACCCTGCTCAAACAGCAATTGTTTTACAGCTTTCCCAAGCTCCAGGGAGGCCCTCGGCGCCCCTCCGACGCCATCGGCGAGGCCGCTTGCCGAACGGCTATGCATCTCGGGGCAAAAGCCATCCTGGCATTCACCCAGACCGGCTCGACGGCAGCCATGGTTTCGAGATTTCGGCCTGAGATCCCCATTTATGCCGTAACACCGTCGCGTGAAGTGCGCCGACGATTGGCGCTCTACTCCGGCGTAAAATCGATCCGGGTGGATTTTGCCGGCGATACGGACTCACAGATTCATTCGGTGGAAGAGGCAGTGCTGACGGCGGGAGTGCTGCAAAAAGGGGATATTGTTATCATTACCATGGGTAGCCCTGTGGCAGCCTACGGAACAACCAATCTGATGAAGGTGCACCAGTTGGGCACCGGTAAATATTACGAAATCAATTGATCGTCATCAGACGATCCTGAACACACCGTTTCAACAAGGAATACCATCCATGAGTAAAAAAGCAGTTGTTCTCTACAGCGGGGGCCTTGATTCCACCACCTGTATGGCCGAAGCCCGCGTTGCCGGCTTTACCCCTTACGCTTTGAGTTTCAATTACGGGCAACGGCACACGGTGGAGCTGGAAAAAGCCCGCATTTACGCTCCACAAGTCGGCGCTGCCGACCATATGATTATTGACTTCGATCTGCGCCGCATCGGCGGCAGCGCCCTGACCTCGGACCAGGAAGTTCCCAAAGGGCGGCAAATCGATGAAGCCATCCCGGTAACTTATGTACCGGCCCGCAATACCATCTTTTTGTCGTTCGCCTTAGGCTGGGCAGAGGTATTGAATTCCTTTGACATTTTTATCGGGGTTAACGCACTCGACTACTCCGGCTATCCGGACTGCCGGCCGCAATTCATCAACGCCTTTGAGCAGCTGGCCAATCTGGCCACCAAAGCCGGCGTTGAAGGACAGGGGCAATACCGTGTTCATGCACCGCTTTTGCACTTGACCAAAGCACAGATCATCCAGCGAGGCCTGGACCTGGGAGTCGACTACGCCCTGACCCATTCCTGCTACGACCCCACCCCGGAGGGGCTGGCTTGCGGGTTGTGCGACTCCTGCCAATTGCGCCTTAAAGGCTTTGCCGAAGTTGGGATT
>DIKU01000098.1:16669-16905 GCA_002424645.1 Pelobacter sp. UBA5610
GTTATGGATAAAAACAAGGACCAGCAGCACACGGTGGCCCGCATCAACATGTACGTCGACCTGCCCCATCACTTCAAGGGCACCCACATGAGCCGTTTCGTGGAGATACTCAATCAGTATCGGGGCGAGATCACCATGCGCAACATGGGCGGACTGCTGCAGGAGATGAAGGACCGACTCGACGCTTCCTGCGCCCACATCGAAATGGACTTCCCTTACTTCATCGAAAAAGAAGC
>DIKU01000098.1:16977-20912 GCA_002424645.1 Pelobacter sp. UBA5610
CTGACCGCTCTATGCCCCTGCTCCAAGGAGATCAGCGAACGCGGCGCACACAACCAGCGCAGCGCGGTCAAGGTGGAAGTGCGCATGAGCAAATTCATCTGGATCGAGGATCTTATCAGCTGGATCGAGGAATGTGGCAGCGCCCCTGTCTATGCACTGCTCAAGCGTGAGGATGAAAAAGCCGTCACCGAGCAGGCTTACGACAACCCCATGTTTGTGGAGGATATCGTGCGGGCAGTCACCCTCAAGCTAAAATCAGCGCCGGAGATCACCTGGTTCCGGGTGGAATGTGAAAACTTCGAATCGATCCACAACCACTCGGCCTATGCCATGGTGGAATTCCCACCCCAAACCGAAGATTCGGATTGCTCCGTAGCGCCATGACAGGACACGCGAGCCTTGGTATTTTTGCCAAACAGCCCCTGCCAGGGCTTGTGAAAACCCGGCTTAGCCCGCCACTGACACCTGTACTGGCCGCACAACTATACATGTGCTGCTTACAGGAAACAGTACGGCTGGCAGACCGGGGAGGCTGGGATACCGTGCTTTTTTACCAGGGCCAACGGCAATTTTTTTCCCAGAGCTTTCCCGACCTGCAGTTGGAGGAACAGACCGGCGGCGATCTCGGCCAACGCCTGGCCCATGCCTTTGCATCAAGGTTTGCCGCCGGCGCTCAACAGGTTGTGATCATCGGCTCCGACAGTCCCGACCTGCCAACGACTCTCATCCGACAGGCTTTTGCCGGACTCAACGAACATGACGCAGTCCTGGCACCGGCCGGCGATGGCGGCTACGTCCTTATCGGCCTGCGCCACTGCGCCCCGGACCTTTTCCAAAACATCCCCTGGAGTACCGGCGAGGTATTCGCCGCAACCCGCAAACGGATATCAGAATTGCAGTTAAACGCGCTGGAGCTTCCAGAGTGGCACGATGTGGATGATGTCGCCAGTTTGCGACAACTTGTGCGGCGGTCGCCCGACAGTCTCACCGCCCAATTGGCAGCCCAACTGCTTGATGAAACCGTACCTGGGCAGCCTTCCATCCATCCCACCCGATAAGCGGCCTTTTCCAGCCCTGTCAGCAACTCCCGAACATGCTCCGACCCGTGCGTTTCAAGCTCCATACGCACTTCGCCCCGCCCATCGGCACACCGGACCGGTGTCGGTCATGACCGACGTGATAAATATTGGCAAGGCACTCACCCGATAAATGCGCCAGTTGCCCCGGAGCTCCGGGGCATCGTTGAGCTCAACTCGTAACTTGAGATAACATTCGGCCACCACCAGACTCCGACCCACCACCCGGGCGAAGGTCCGCACATCGATGTTGCCTCCCGGCAACAAACACACGGTGTTCCCGCGCACAACCTGACGCACGGCGTGCAGCAAAGTGGCCAAACCGACAACACACCACCTACCGAGCGACGACGCATAAAATTAAATGCCCCCGCACCGTGAATGATCCGGAGCGCTACAGGTTTTCACACTTGCAAATAGACCGGTAAATCAATCCGTTCGGAAAAGAGTGGGAATGCATCCGTTTCGTACGACGGAAATTTCCCCACAACGTGACAGCCACCTTTTGAATGTGCGTAAACTAAGCATGGCATCCTCCTTGCTGCTGCCATGCGCATGACGGCCCAGACAGGAGAAACAAGTCCGCATCCATGCACACCGGGAACTGCGATGATGCCAGTTGACTTGGATCAAAGGTTCAGGAATAATCTACGCGATTCCGCGACAGACTCACTTACGGAAATAACTATTAGATTTCTTCCCCACGCATGGAGGTAACACCTTGGAGCTGATTTCCGGCGCCGGACTGGTAGTAAAACTGGTTCTGCTTATACTTATCGGTTTTTCCCTGCTTTCCTGGGCAATCATCTTTTTGAAGTTTCGGGTTATCTATAGCGCGATCAGCGACTCCGGAAGATTTCAGCAATTTTTCTGGAACAAACGCCGCCTAGACACCATCAGTAAAAACCTGAAAGATTTCCCCCATGCCCCGACCGCCGTGTTGTTTCGGGATGGCTATCAGGAACTGATGCGCAACCAGCGTGACAATCCCGGCGACGAACCGACCCCGTTCAGCGCTGAAATGGGCCAGGCGGACAATGTCGCCCGCGCTCTGAGGCGCGCCACCAATCAGGAAACCCAACGTCTGGAGCGTTATCTGCCGTTTCTTGCCACCACCGGCTCGACAGCGCCATTTATCGGTCTTTTCGGTACCGTCTGGGGGATCATGGACGCGTTTCACGGCATCGGACAAACCGGCAGCGCTTCCCTGGCGGTCGTCGCCCCCGGCATATCCGAGGCACTGGTCGCCACCGCCATCGGACTGGTCGCGGCAATTCCCGCGGTTGTCGCCTACAACCACTTTGTCAGCAAGGTCAATGTCCTGACCGGCGATATGGACAGCTTCTGCCAGGAGTTTCTCAATATCGTCGGCCGCATGCTGCGAAGGAGCTGACATGGAAGTAGGTCAACGCAACGGATCGGCACGCTCCACCTTGTCGCAAATCAACGTCACACCGCTGGTCGACGTCATGCTGGTGCTGTTGATTATCTTCATGGTTACGGCACCGATGATGGAGCAGGGCGTGGAGGTCAATCTCCCGGAAGTTTCCGATGCCCCCGGACTCACCGCAGGCAAAGAACCGCTGGTTGTAACCGTCGAAAAAAACGGCGCCATATCCATCGGCAAGACCCAAATCCCCAGCCCGGATAAACTGATGCCGGTACTGCGTCAGATCATGGAAGGCCGCAAAGACAAGGAAGTCTTACTGCAGGCCGACCGCGATGTCGCTTACGGTCAGGTCGTGCAGGTCATGGCCGCCATCAAGGGAGCCGGCATCGACAAACTGGGGATGGTTTCTCAACCACCGGAACCGGTGAAACGCCGGTGATCACTTACACATACCTATACCTCGCCATGCCGCAAAGGCCCATACGACTGTGACAACACCTCCGTTTCCTTCCCGCAATGAACCGAGTCTGTCTTGGCTGCTTGCCATTTCGCTGGCCATGCACATCGTGGTGTTCGTGCTTTTTTCCGGGGTTTTCTTCGGAGAAACACGCGAAGAGCCGCGACCGGTCTATTTTGTGGACTTGAGTAAAATGCCGGTTCTCAACCCCCAGGCCGGGCGCCCTGATGGCGGACCTGCGCCAAAAGCCAAATCGGCAGAAAAAGCCAAAGCAGCGCCGGCACCGCAACCCATGTCCCAACCGACAGCCGAGCCGGAGACCAGCAAACAGAAGTCCACACCGATTGCCAGCAAACCGGACGCGACACAAACGACTCCTGTAAAACCGGACACCAAAGCAACCAAACCATCGGCCAAGCCGTCCGATGCGGGCCAGCAAGCTAACCAAAGTGTCCAGGACAAAATCGCCGCCATGCGCCAGAATCAGCAGCGGCAGCAGGAACTGGCCGAGCTGAAAAGTAAAATCGCTGCCTTATCAGGGGACGATACGTCCGGCAAAGGTTACGGATCCGGTGCCCCTCTAGGCATGCCGGATGGCAGTGGGGACGAGATAGGCGTGGACCAGCAAACCTGGCTGCAGGCCTTTTATAAAGAAAACTGGAGCCTGTCCAAATATCAGGTCTCCCGCCGCGACCTGCAGGCCACCGTGCATGTAACCTACAGTGCCGACGGCACGCTGACCAACTATCGGTTCGTCGAATCTTCCGGCGATGCAACCTTTGACGATTCGCTGAAAAAGGCTATCCTTAAAACCAAGGTTCTACCATTCAAACCCGGCAGGACTCTCCAGTTCGATGTTGTTTTCAACCTCAAAGACCTAATGGATTAAGCCCATGCGCTGTTTCACGTTCCTGTTGTTCGCCCTGCTCGGCCTGTCGGCGACCGCCGCCATGGCACAGGTAGAAGTTCGCGCCCCCGGCCAGCAAACCATCGCCATTGCCAATACTGAATT
>DIKU01000098.1:20974-24975 GCA_002424645.1 Pelobacter sp. UBA5610
CAGTTGGATCCCACTGCTTTTCTGGATGATGCGCAGCGACTGGGGCTCACCAGCACCCAGGTCGATTTCAATCAATGGTCCCTGCTGGGGGCAGAAATACTGATCAAGGGCGGCTATCGCGTGCAGGGGGGGAAACTGCTTGTCGAATTCAGGCTGTTCGATGTCCCCCACAGGCGACTGCTCACCGGTCGGAGTTACTCCGGCGACCCTGGCGATGTACGCACCATGGCCCATAAGTTCATCGATCAGGTCCTGAAGAGCGTTACCGGCAAAGAGGGTCCGTTCAGCTCACGCATCGCCTACATAGACAATCGCAGCGGACACAAGGAACTCTACCTGATGGATACCGATGGGGCCAATTCGTTGCGCCTGACGGACCATCGCTCCATTGTCCTCAATCCCGACTTCTCTCCCAGTGGCCGGGAAGTAATCTTCACCTCCTATCGTCCCGGCAACCCTGATCTGTATCGCAAATACCTCGGCACGGGCCAGGAAGCCCGTTTGTCGTTTAAAAAAGGATTAAATATTTCTGCGCGGTTCCGGCCGGACGGTCGGGAAATTGCATTAACCCAATCGGAAAGCGGCAACCCGGAACTGGTACTGCTGGGCACCGACGGCAGTCAACGTCGTCGTCTTACCAACCATTGGGGCATCGATGTCGATCCGACCTGGAGCCCGGCCGGCGACAAGCTTGCCTTTGTCTCCGACCGGCAGGGAAATCCGCACATTTTCGTACTCGACCTTCTCAGCGGCCAAACCAAGCGGATCAGCGGCAACGGTAAATACAACGCCACCCCGGCATGGAGCCCTGAGGGCGACCGCATCGCCTTCACCCGACTGGAGGGCAGCGTCTTTGATATCTACACCATCCGGCCCGACGGCACGGATGAACGTCGGCTTACGTTCGGACCGGGCAACAAGGAACATCCGCGCTGGAGTCCCGACGGCAGGTTCCTGGTGTATTCTTCCGACCAGGAAGGCGGCAAGGGTATCTACATCATGCGGGCCGACGGAACCGGAATGCAGCGCATTTCCGCAAAAGGTGGACAAAGTCAGCATCCAGCGTGGTCCCGTCAACGCTGATACATTTTAATTACCCCTATTTTTTTTTTGGACATTTCAGTATAATGTGCCGGATCTTGGATAATTAGTTAATTCTTAAGAGAACGGATTTTAAATCTTCGGGGTGTTCCCGAAGTTGTTCTTTGTCTTCAACCCCTTTTTGTCAACAAAGTTAAAGGAGCAAAACCATGAAGCGCGCAGGTGTAAAGAGTTCCATGCAGGTGTTGGTTATGATGGTATTTGCTGCCATGTTGGCCGTAGGCTGCGCAAAAAAACCAGCCACCAGCCCCACAGCAGCAGATCAGGCAGGAGCACAACAGGTAACCCAGGGTGTTGAAGAGATGGGCGCTGGTGAGACAGGTATTGGCGAAGGCATGGTCGGCGACCAAAACGCCATGGGTATGCCCCAAGCCGTTTCTTCCCTGGAACGCATCTACTTCAATTTTGACCGCTATGACCTGAGTGCCGAAGCTCAGGCCACTCTGGTCAACAATGCAAATTATCTCAAAGCCAATTCCGCTCAGAAAGTCCGCATCGAAGGCTACTGCGATGAGCGCGGCTCGGACGAGTACAACCTGGCTCTGGGTGAGCGTCGTGCCCTGGCTACCCAGAAGTACCTTGAGTCCCTCGGCGTCGCCAAAGATCGCCTGAGCGTTATTTCCTACGGCGAGGAAATGCCTCTTGATCCTGCCCAGACCGAAGCCGCTTACGCCATGAACCGTCGTGCGGAATTCAAAGTAATGCCTTGATTTAGAATTATGTCCAAGGCGGGTCGACCGGTTCGACCCGCCACCCTCAAAAAATGAGGACCGATTGTCATGAAAAATGCTAAAACTGTTTTTTTGTTGCTGGCTCTTCTCACTTTGCTGCCGGGCTGTATCGCCACCCAGCAGGAATTGGCCATGAGCCGCGACCTGGAAGAAATGAAACGCCGCCTGGCCGCTGCCGAACGTGAAATAGCCGCCCAACAGACCGACCGGGTCGGGCAAACCCGGCAGCGCCTGGATTCCCTTACGCAGCAACAGGCAAAAGCCCAGGCAGATCTGGACAATCTTCGTCTCGAACTGCAGAATGTTAACGGCCGCTTTGCCGATATTGATCAGCAACGCAATGAATTGCAAGAAGAACTGGCCCTGGTTCGCGACGATTTGGGCCTACGCATCAGTGCTCTGGAACAGAAGCCCTCCTCCGTTGCCAGCACCACCGGTGCCACTCAAACTCCGGCGACAACAGCCACGCAACCTGAAACTGTTTATCTGCAGGCCGTGGATATGATTCGCAAACAAAAGCAATATGCCAACGGCCGCAAACAACTGGAAGATTTCCTCAAGAAAAACCCCAAACATTCCCTGGCACCAAATGCTGCCTTCTGGATAGGGGAATCGTATCTTGGGGAAAAAGAATATGAAAAAGCCATCCTGCAATTCGAGGAGGTTATCCAAACCTACGGTGAGCATCCCAAAGCCGCCGCTGCTTATCTCAAGCAAGGACTGACCTTTGAACAATTGGGGGACCGCAATAGCGCACGCACCATACTGGAAAAACTGATAAAGAATTTCCCCTTGTCCGAGGAAGCCCAGACCGCCAAACAACGACTCAAGTCTTTGGGCAAGTAACCATAAAAAAGGGCGGCTTTTCAGCCGCCCTTTTTTTATGGTTATTTAGCTTTTTTCAAGCCAGGGTTTCATACCACCCTGAGTGCTGCGGCAAAAAGACATTGTCAATGATGTGAATCACGCCGTTACTGCACTCGATATCGGTAGTAACAAGGTGCGCATTGTCGATCATGATCTCATTTTCGTCCAGATAGATGGAGAGACTCTTGCCCAGTTCTGTGACCAGCGCATCGAGATTTTTAACATCCATCTCTTCTTTATAATGTTTTTCCCCCACCAGATGGTAATTCAGGATATCCGCCAGTTTGGCGGAATCCCCCAACACTTGGTCGACGTTGAGCCGGGCAAAAGCATCATCGTTGGGCGCAAAAAAGGTCAAGGTCCCGGAACTCTCCAGTCTCTTACGAACCCCCGCGACAATATCCAGCGCTTTCTTCAGAGTTTTCAAGGAAGGGTCGGCGGCAATGGTTTCCATGATAGTCGGCATAGTGAGCTCCTTTTCTAAGCGATAGCAACGCATTAGCTTCAGGGGTTAACTGGCATAAATGACCTATTAAAGATATACATGAATATTAGTCATTTGCCAAACATCCTTAATTCGGCACAAAAGACCGATAAGAAAAATGACCCAAAGGCGATAAAGGGAATACCGTGCGACCGGGAGCGCACCCGCCGCTTTGACAGGCTACGAAAGCCGTAAAAAGCCCATGCAGTAGTGCTGCGTAAAAACGTGGCGAGCAGGTTTGAGCCGGCAGGCTGAAGACCTGCTTCAAGAATGCAAGCTGGATAACCGGTTTCGGGGCGGACGGCACAGTGCCCCTTTTGGCCGTCCCCTACTGGCCGAGAGTCCGTTCGGCACGGAACCCCATGCTTCGAGGGGGGGGTATAGGTGGAACCACCCTCAACCGGTGCCACCGGGGCCAGGTCCAAGCGAAACAGTCGACAATCGGAAGAGCCACGTTCAGCCCTATCATCCCTCTGCAACGACACTTCCTTTTCATCGTTGGATTAGCTTGTCAGGCAACATCTTGACAGTTTTAATTTTGCCACCCTCCGGATCCCAACATAAAAATAAATGTATTGAAGGCAATATACGGAGCTAACAGGCACAGTGTCGTTACTACGCTGGACAACAACGGAAGAGAATAGGGCACACGATAAATATTTACAAAATGAAGCTTTATAAAACAGATAACTAAAAACATAACAAGTACCGTGAAAATAAGTTTTCCCAACTCTCCACCAAAATTCCACGGCAACCAACCGACTGCGAACATTGATAGAGTAACCAACACAACAGATAGAGTTGCTATAATAAAATTT
>DIKU01000153.1 GCA_002424645.1 Pelobacter sp. UBA5610
CTGGAAGATATCGACATCTCCGGCGCCAAAGGTGTGCTGGTTAATATCACGGCATCCTCAAGCATGACCATGGAAGAGTTCGATGAAGCGTCGAGCATCATTCATGACAAGGTTCATGAGGATGCAAATATCATCATGGGTATCGTTATCAACGACGATATGGGCGACCGCATCAAGATTACCGCCATTGCTACCGGTTTTGGTGATTCTTTTGAAAAGGGGCGTCGCAACGTCGAAGAATTGCGTACCCGCGCGGGGTCCGGTCTGGACAAGGTTGATCGCGACCTTCCGACCTTTATTCGTGAGCGTCAAAAAGACGCCCCCCTGGCTTTCCGCACGCCTCTGGGTGAAGAACATGAATATGATATCCCCACCTTCATGCGTAAAAGGGTTGACTGAGAACTGCCCCTGATCAGTTGACAGTCCGATGGGCTGGCCCGGTAGGGAATAAAGTTCTCCGCTTTTTCCCATCTCAACGGCTGTGCTGTTTGGTTAATCGGGTTTTCCGATTGATCGGGGATACTGTTCTCTAAAATTCAGACTTTGCATGACTCCCTGAGCGAGGGAACCGTTTATCGGTTCCCTCGCTTTTTAGTTTGTCGTAGGCGTGGGGCAAGGGATTTTCAGAGTTATATAAAGGAGGCGGGGGAATGAAAGCAGAAGCCGTTGCGGCCTTTATCTTTTGCCTCATACATGGCCGTGTCGGCGGCATGCAGCAGTTCTTCTGCGGTTTGCCCATCGTCGGGGTAAAGAGCGATGCCGGCACTCGTATAGACAGACATGTTTTGGCCGTTCAACTCTACGGGTAAGGAAGTTTTGCAGATGATCTTTTCGACCATGGCGGCAATGTTTGAAGGTTCAGAAATATCGTCGACAAGGATCGCGAATTCATCTCCCCCGAATCGGGCGACAATATCCTCGGTGCGTACACAATCCTTGAGGCGCTGAGCAAAGAGTTTCAGGACGTCATCACCTGCCAGGTGGCCAAGTTGATCGTTGATATCCTTGAATTTGTCCATGTCGAGAAAAATAATCCCGAACATCTTATTATGGCGTCGGGCCTTGGACAACGCTTCCTTGAGAGAATTTATGAACAGCATGCGGTTAGCCAGACCGGTCAGGGAATCGAAGCTGGCCAGGCGTATGAGGGCCTGTTCCGCCTGTTTACGCACGGTGATGTCCTGAATTACCATGACTCCGCCTTGCAGTCCCATCTCAGGATCATAAGGCGCCACGGTATACTGGGCGGGAAAGGATGAACCATCCAGTTTCCAGAGGATGGTATCGTCATTGCGGAGCTGGTTGCAGGAATGGCAGGCTTTAAAAATCTCCCCGGTTTGCCATTCGTTCAGGGACGTATTGCCGTATCCGAATAGATACATGAGAGGATGTCCCTGCAGCTTGCCGCCGTCCGCCGCAAGGATCGTTTCGGCCATGGGGTTGGCGAAGGTAATGGTGCCGCAGGCATCGAAGCCCAGTATCCCTTCTCCTGCGCAATCCACAAGCAATCGGTGTTTGTGATTCAGCTCGGAAAGAATCAGCAGCGCGTGTTCGAGTTCCAGCGTTTTGCGATTGAGTTCGAGGAAAACTTTGACTTTTGTCAGCAGGGTATCGGGATCCAGTGGTTTGGAGAGGTAGTCGACAGCGCCGGCTTCATAACCCTTGGCGATGTAGCGTTCTTCTTTGCTCATGGCCGTAATGAAAATGATGGGGATGGAGCGGGTGTCCGGATGGCCGTGAAGAAATTCCGCCACTTCGAATCCGTTCATGCCAGGCATCTGCACATCGAGCAAAATCAGGGCGAACTGGTGCCGCAACGTCAGGGATAAGGCGTCCGTGCCACAGGTGGCGGAGAATAATTCGGCATCGAGTGATCGCAACAGTCGTTGCAGGGCATGCAGATTTTCCTGACGGTCATCGACCAGCAGGATCTTCGGTTTGGGTATAGCATGCAGCTCGAACGAACTCTGGTATTTGTTTACTTGATGTTTAAGAAGATGCTGGTTCATGGGTGCTCCCGTGCAAGCCGGCAAGATAGGGGCCGATTTCTTCCAAAGGTAATATATGATCGACGCTCACCGCACGCAGGGTTGCAGCAGGCATGGTGGCGACTTCGGCAGTTGCGGGATCCTGCACAATGACCACCCCGCCGAGCTCCTTGACGCGCATTGCGCCATGGCTGCCGTCGCTGTTGGCGCCGGTCAGAACAACCGCAATCAGGTTTTCACGAAAAATATCCGCTGCGCTTTCAAACAAGACATCGATGGCCGGGCGAGCGTAATGTACCGGTGGATCGATGGATAATGCCAGGGTTTCGGCATTTTCGACCAGTAAATGATAGTCGGCCGGAGCCAGGTAAACGCATCCGGCATGAAGTGGTTCATTTATGCTCGCTTCCTTGACGGCGATGGCGCATTTGCCATTTAAATAATCGGCAAGAAAGCCATGGCCCACAGCAGCGCGGTGTTGCACGACCATTACCGGCAGGGAAAAGTCGGCAGGCAAATGCGGAAGAATCTGCTGCAGCGCATGCAGTCCGCCCGCCGAAACTCCCATGACAATGGCTCTGATAGTACGCGGGTTCGTTTTTGAGTCCATGCGGGATGCCTCTGGGTTTTAGTTATTCCTTGAGGCGGCTGCACATTGGTTGTGCTCCTCCCCCTGGACTCCTAGCGTTTGCGATAGATGCGTTGCTCGCGGTCGATAACTTCAAAATCTGCGGCGACGGAAGAAAACTCCAGGGTTTCCTTATTTCCAAGACATAAAAAACCGAGATGGCACAGGCTGTCGCGAAACAACTCCAGCACCCGGTTCTGAAGAACTTTGTCGAAATAGATCAGCACGTTGCGACAGACGATGAGATTCATGTCGCCAAACACCCCGTCCGTCACCAGGTTGTGGGTGGCAAAGGTTACCCGTTTGCGCAACTCCGGTTTGAGCATGACCGATCGATAGCGGGCCATGCTGTAGTCGGAAAAAGACGCCATGCCACCGGATTGGCGGTAGTTGCGTGCGAACTTCTCCACTCTGTCCAAGGGATAAATGCCTTCCCGGGCGGTCGCCAGTGCCTGGCTGTTGAAATCCGTGGCATATAGCCGCGAGCGTTCATAAAGTCCCTCTTCGGTGAGCAGGATGGCCATGGAGTACAATTCTTCTCCCGTGGCGCAACCGGCATGCCACACCTTGAGATAGGGCCAGGTGCGCAGTTGCGGGACCACCTTGCTGCGCAGTTCTCTGAAAAAATCCGGGTCACGAAACATTTCGGTCACGACCACCGACATGTCGCGCAACAGCAGGTCAACGAAGTCCCTGTCGCGCAGCAATATCGGTACCATGTCGGACAGATGAACCAACCCTGCGGCCTGGCAACGTTTTTCCAGACGTCTCTTCAGGGTTGCCCGGGTATAGTGTCTAAAGTCGTAACCGTAGCGGCGCAGCAGCGCTTCCAGGACGAGGTCGATTTCAAGATCCTCAAGGTCTGGTTCAGACATGTTGATCACGGTTTGTTACCCTGTCGGCTGAGGTAGACGCGCAGAAGGCTGAGCAGTTTATCCATATCGACCGGCTTGGACAGATAGTCGTCGGCACCGGCTTCCAGGCACAGGGCGCGGTCTTCCGCCATGGCCTTGGCAGTCAAGGCGATTATGGGCAAATTGCTAAAGCGCTGCTGGGCGCGGATGCGGCGCATGGCTTCATAACCGTCCATGACCGGCATCATGATATCCATCAGTACCAGCTCGATACCAGGTTCAATGTCCAGTTTCTCCAGGGCCAATTCCCCGTCATCGGCCAGGCTTACCTGCAGGCCGTGCTTGCGCAGCACCTGGGAAAGGGCAAAAGTATTGCGCAGGTCATCGTCCACCAAAAGGATGCTGCGACCCTGCAAAATATCGTCATGATCTTGCAAAATGGGGGTCTGCACCCGCTGTTCCGAAGGCAGAGCGGTATCGATGGTGTGCAAAAACAGGGTTACTTCCGCCAACAATCTTTCCGGCGAGTTGATTCCTTTGACCACCACGCTGTCGGCAAACACGCTCAGGTCATGGTATGCCTCTTCGGAGAGTTCCTGGCCGGTATAGACGATAATGGGCGGCAAGGATCCCTCGCTGTGGCTTTCATGCAGTTTATGAAGAAACTCCTGCCCCGACATTCCCGGCAGGGTAAGGTCAAGGATGATGCAGTCAAAGCGTGTATTTTCCAGTGCCGACAAGGCTTGTTCTGCCGTATTCATGCAGGAAATGCGGATATCGTCATCCCCAAGTAAAGTCGTAAGGGCCTTTTGGGCGGTCGAATCGTCCTCTATGACAAGAAGTTCCTTGACCTTTTTGTCCAACAGACCTTCGACGTGCTGAAACACCTGTCCGATGTCAGTCCGGCTCACCGGTTTGCTGATAAAGCCGATAGCGCCCTGTTGCATGTAGCGTATATCCCGATCACGGGCGGAGACGATGTGAACCGGGATATGCCGGGTTGCCCGGTTGGCCTTGAGTTGTTGCAGAACTTCCTCTCCGGAAAGGTCCGGCAGGCCAAGGTCGAGGATGATGGCGCTCGGCTGGTGTTTAACGGCCAAGGCCAGTCCGGAACGGCCATCCTGGGCCGCAAGTCGTTTGAACCCGCGCTTTTCGGCCATGCCGAGCATGGTTTTGGCAAATACAGGATCATCCTCCACCACCAGCAATGACTTGTCCCCTGGTTGCAAAACGGACCGGTCATCATCAAGATAGGGTGTCGGTGCGGTGGTAAATGCCACCGGTGGCAGAGAAACAGGTACGGAAACAGGTTGAACCGGTGTGCTTGCACTAACCTCGGGCTGTGCGGCAATCAAGGGTACGATCAGGGTGAAGGTACTGCCGACGCCCACGGCACTTTCCAGCAGCAGTCGCCCGCCCAGCAGTTTGGCCAGTTCCCGCGAGATCGTCAGGCCGAGGCCGGTACCGCCATATTGGCGAACCGTTGAGCCATCGGCTTGCTGGAAGGCTTCGAATATATCCCGCTGCTTTTCCGCGGGGATGCCGATGCCCGTGTCCTTGACCGTAAACGCCAGGGACGGTTCCTTAACCAGTTCCGGCGGGGCCAGTTCCAAATGCAGGGTAACCGACCCCTGATGGGTGAATTTGAAGGCGTTGGATAGCAGGTTTTTGAGAATCTGCTCCAATCGCAAGGGATCGATCAGGATCGATGCCGGCAGGTCGGCTTCAAGAACCGTACGGAATTCAACCTCCTTGTTACGGGACATCGGTTTAACCTGGGCGCACAGGGAGTCGATAAAGGGAGCCAATCCGAGGGTTTCAGGTTGCAAGGTCATTTTACCCGACTCGATTTTGGATAAATCGAGGATTTCATTGATCAGGGTCAGAAGATCGATCCCCCCCTTGCGGATGATGGCGACCGATTCAAGTTGTTGCTCGGACAGATTCTTTTCCTCATTATCAAGCAAATCCTTGGCCAGAATCAGCAGGCTATTGAGGGGGGTGCGTAATTCATGGGACATATTGGCCAGGAATTCCGATTTGTAACGGCTGGCACGTTCCAATTCCAGGGCCTGTAATTCCAGCGCCTGGCCGGTTTCTTCCAATTGATGGTTCTGACGCTGTACGTCAGCTTTCTGCCGTTCCAGACTTTCGCTTTTTTCTTCAAGCTCGGCGTTGATCTGCTGCAGTTCTTCACTCTGGGCTTTGAGACGTTCTTCCGACAGTCGCAAGAGTCTGGTCTGCTCTTCCATTTCCTCGTTGGAAGCGCGTAATTCCTCCTGCTGTGCTTGAAGTTCCTCAGACATCGCTTGCGACTGGTCGAGCAGATGGGCCAGTTCCGTCTGGTTCTGGGCAGACTGAATGGCGATGGC
>DIKU01000147.1:0-10883 GCA_002424645.1 Pelobacter sp. UBA5610
GGGTTTCGATGATCTCCGTCTGGGGTGTGATGGGAAACACCGGCAGGTAGTCGATCTCCGCCAGCCGCGCGCCCCAGGCGGCAGCACTATTGCCGGTCAGCAGTTTGCGCATCCGGTCCTCCCTCTGCCTGGTTTTCGGGGATGACCCCGATCGCCTGGAACGGACACTGGGCGGCGCATACCAGGCAGCCTTTGCAGTGCTCGTAATCAATCACCGGCCATCCGTCCTCCCCGACCAAAATGCCACCTTCCGGACACCAGGCGCAGCATTGCAGACACCGGCGACATCGCTCCCTGTCAATAACCGGCCTGCGGGTACGCCACAACCCCGTTTTGACCAAACTGCTGGTGCCACCGGCGTGAATCACCGGCGCCCCGATATCCACGGCATCGTTCGGAACCTCCACCCAGACTGGAGGAGGCGTCTGTGCAACCGTCAGAGGCAAGCTGGAACATACAAGCCCACGCCAGGGTGTCACCTCCATATAGGCCGCTAAAATAGAGCGGCGGTTACTCTCCACCACCGCCGCATCGTAGGCGGCCAACTCGTCTTCCACCGCTTTCGCCAACGCATCTGCCGATACCTTACCGAGCAAACCCGCAGCGGCCCCGACACAAAATGCCCCGATAGGAATAGCCGCGGACAGGGATTTTTGGGGTTCCAACACAACGATCTGTGCAATGTCGGGTAATTGCTGTCGCCACCATGCTTCCGGCTTGGCGGAATAGATCAGCACCACGCAGGAACCTGTCACCCCCTCAAGAACCTGAACGGCAGAAATGGCCAGCAACGTTTCATCCGCCACCACCACCAGATCCGGGCGATGGATCACACCACGCTCGTGAATGGGACGCGTATCGGCCCTTACATAAGCAAAAATCGGCGCGCCGCGCCGCTCGGCACCATAACGCGGCGCGTCCTGCACCTCGAAGCCCTCGATAAACAAGGCCGTGCCGAGGATGCGACTGGCGGTCTTGATCCCCTGACCGCCGCGGCCATGAAAACGGATCCGATACATGGTTGCCTCTTTCACTACTTTCCATGCTTGGAATAGGTGGACTCAACGATTCAAAACCAATGCAAATCTTTCCTCACGCTCGTTCGCTATCCTCACTCAAGCCGCAAAGACCGCCAAGAAAATAAAACCCGGCTTTTTTCGCGTCTTTGCGTCTTAATCGACTGAAAGGAGCGGGCGTGAGATGCTTTTCAAGATCTGCATAACGAAAAGGCACCCGGCAGACATCATTTCAATAAATCGACCAGCGTCGGGTCTCCATGGCCTTATGCAATATGGTCAACGCCATATCGGTCGCCACCTCGCGCGGCAGACGCCCTTCGCTTTTCACCCGGTGCAGCATTTCATCGGTGTTGGCGCCGATTTTCTCTGCTACCACGTCGAACACCAGCCCCTTCCAGCCACCGTGGTACTCCATGGCTCCGCAGATCACCCCACCGGCATTGGCAATGAAATCCGGCAGACACAGTACCCCGCGCTCATGCAGAATTTTTTCAGCACCCAAGGTCAAGGGGATGTTGGCGCCCTGCGCGACAAGTCTGGTGCGCAACCGGCCAACGTTGGCTTCGGTGATCACGTCGGGCCTGGCCGCAGGAATCCATATCTCGCACTCGAGATCGATAACCGCGTCCCGGCCTAGTTTCTGCCCCTGAGGATAATCGAGTACACTTTTGCCCTGGTTTTTCAGATCCATCAATGTGCCGACATCGATCCCATCCGGATGATGCAGGGTTCCTTTGGAATCAGCGACCCCGACCAGCACCGTCCCCAGTTCGTCAAGGAAGCGGGCGGCATGCTGCCCGACTGCGCCGAACCCCTGGATAACGACTCTGGCACCGGACAGGGAAAACCCCGCGGTAGGCGCGGCCACTTCGACGGCATGGCGAACCCCCCACCCCGTGGCGCCAATTTTGTCGAGGGGGATTCCGCCAAGGGATTCCGGAAGCCCGACGGCCCGGCCGATTTCGTCCTTGACCCAGGCCATACAGGTTTCATCGGTGCCCATATCCGGCCCGAAGATGTAGTCCTGACAGTGCCGCAGGGAACAGGCCATGGCCCGAATAAGCCGCTGCTTGTCGGCAGACGGCATTTTCGGGTCGCCATACAGCACCGACTTGCCGCCACCGTGGGCAAGGCCGGCAACCGCATTTTTAAGGGTCATCGCCCGCGCCAGACGGAAACACTCCCCGGTGCTGACATCCGGGGCCATGCGCAGGCCCCCGATCGCGGGACCGACGGCCACGTTGTCAATCACCAACACGCCCTTCAGGCCGTTGGTTGGCTCGTAAATGTGAATAATTTTGGCGGGACCGAGATCATCGGCATAGGAAAAAGCATCCAGCATGGGCTTGTTCTCCTTCCCTTGGAAAAGATACACTCAAGCCAACAGGGAATGCAGCGGCCAGCACATAATGTCGATTATGCGCCGGCAATGCTGAACCACTTTCTTGTTGCAGCCCTTATTTAGATTTTCGCCGCTGGGAAGGGAATGTCAAACACAGGGATCGTGCGGAAGATGGATCTAATGCTGATGGAGAGGATATTTGAACCATCGGCAGGTGGTTGTCCCCGATACGTCATACAGACTGGAGACCGGCAATCAGACCGGGCGTCTGCGCCATGCGAGAAATAACCACACAAGACTTATCAACCCGCAAAGCGTGGGGAAAACATCGCCAAATCGATTATAAAGGGTGGGTTGCGATCCCAAACCAACAGTTCCTCGCAAACCCACGCGCTCAAATAAGGCCGATTGGGCGGTAATGCGACCCGATGGTGCTATCAACGCAGAAATGCCGGTATTGGCGGCACGCGCAAGCCATACACGGTTCTCTACCGCGCGAAAGCGGGCCATTGCCAAGTGTTGATAGGGAGCGGAAGATTTGCCGAACCAGGCATCGTTGGTGATATTCACCAATAGATCGCTGCCACGGCGCACATAATCACGGGCCAGTTCGGGAAAAATTCCCTCGAAACAGACCAGCACGCCGATCTTATGCCCGTTCATCGGCAATGGACTGATGGTGCCGGGGGAAAAGTCGCCAATGCCCACGACGAGTTTGTCGATAAAGGGGAAAAAAGATTTCAAAGGCACGTATTCCCCGAAGGGAACAAGATGCACTTTGTCACTGCGCCCCAGGTCCTGCCCCGAAGGCGACAGCAAAAAAGCACTATTGAGATAGCGACGGCGGCGATTGATGTCCTCATAAGCCGGGCTTCCGAACAGCAGCCATGCACCTCGACGCGCCGCAACCTGACGCACCTGATCGGAAAGTGCGCCGGGCTCCTGAAAGAAAAAGGGCACGGCACTTTCCGGCCAGACCACAAGCTGTGCCGGTTGGTCCGGGGACATCAAAGACTGGCGCTTGTAGATATCGATGGTGTTCCACTGATAGGCGGGATCCCACTTCAGGGATTGGTCGATGTTCCCCTGAACCAGAACCGTCTGCAGGGATGCTTCGCGACGGTCAGGTTGCTGTTGGAGGCGGAATTGGCCATAGGCGAAATTTCCGACGGCCAGCAACAGGGTCAGGGTCAGCGCCATGCGCGGGAAGGGGGTTGCTGTGCGCCGGGCAAACCAGCTTACCAGCAGTGCCAGAGTTACATTAGACAGCACCAGCAGATAACTCAGGCCATAAGGGCCCAACAGATCGGCGGACTGAATCAAGGGCAAAAGGCTCTGTTGGGAATATCCCAACATGGCCCAGGGAAAGCCGGTAAGAAAAAAAGACCGCAGGAACTCAAGCGCTACCCACACAACCGGAAGAGTCAAGGGCATACTAAGCCCCAAGCGCTCCTTGAGGCGATGACCGGCCCAGATGGCAACGCCGAAGAACGAAGCCAGATATGCGATGAGCATGAGATAAGCGACGACCGAAAGCACCGGATGCAAATGTCCGTAATGGACCATCACGATATTCAGCCAGTATAACACCAGACCAAAAAATCCGATTCCGGCGGCAAACCCGCTGGCAAAAGGACGCCGTCCCGAAACAAGCAGCAACGGCACCAGGCCGACCCAGGCCAATGGCGCCAGATCGAGCCGTGGGAAGGACAAAGCCACCAATAGGCCAGAGATAAAAGACCAGCACAGATCCGCGTCGGGAAGGCGCATCCTCATGTCGCAGCAGGCTCCTTGTCGCCGGTATCGCGCGCTACCCGGACAGTGAGAATCTTACGTTCATCACATGCTTCCACCGTCATTACCAGCCCCTGACTGTGGAGTTCTTCCCCCTTGACAGGTACGCGACCGAGCAGGTGAAACAGCCAGCCGCCCACCGTGTCAAATCGCTCGCGGGGGATGGTCACGGCGAAGTAATCTTCGAATTCATCAATATTAAGACGGCAATCGACCAACATACTGCCATCCTCCTGGGGCAGCAACCAGTCTTCTTCAAGATCATATTCATCCTGAATATCGCCGACTATTTCCTCAATAAGATCCTCGATGGTGATGAGGCCTGAAGTACCACCGTATTCATCAATAGCAATAGCCATGTGCATGCGGCGGGTACGGAATTCCTTCAGCAGTTCTTCGATCTTTTTGGTTTCGGGGACAAAATAGGGTTCGCGCATAATGCTGACCATATCAAGTTCGGCCGTAGGACTGCCCCAATGTTTGAGCAGATCCTTGGCGTAAACCAGTCCCACGATATGATCGGTACTCCCCTGATAGATGGGTATCCGGGAATGTCCCGAATCGATAATCGCATGCAGCACTTTTTCAACGGTGTCATCGATACTGCAGCACCGCATATCGGTCCGGGGTACCATGATTTCACGTACGATGGTTTCACCGAACTCGAATATCGATTGCAGCATCTCCCCTTCTTCTTCATTGATGATGCCTTCCTCTTCGGAAGCATCGATCACCGCCTGCAATTCCTCTTCGCTGCGTACGCGTCGCCGACCAGGCAGCAATGCTTCGCTCAAGCGACGCCAGAAAACGGTCTTGTTTCCTGAACCTTCGTCGTCCAAAATCAACCTCCCAAAAAAGATTTCAGCTGGCAATCGCCCCAACCGGGCTGTCAGCCACAACAAAAATACAATGCCAAGGTAACACCGGCACCGAGTACTGCGCCGGCCAACACCTCATGCAAGCTGTGAATACCCATGTAAACGCGACTGTGCCCTATCATCACAGCCAGCGCCAAAGCCAGCAGCGCCACCACTGAACCGACCGGCGCCAGAGCCACGGAGGTGGCCACCGAAAAGGCAAAAGCTGCATGGCCACTCGGCATCCCCCCTTCCAGAGGGGTTCCGCGACCCGCCCAGGCTTTGAGCAGCACCACCAGCAAAATCACCGTCAAAAGACTGAAAACCGCAAGTTCACCGGGCGGAACGGCTGCAAGGGGAAACGTCTGCAATTCGCCTGCGGGGGTAAAAACGTAACCCGCCAGGATCAGATAGCCCACAATGGCGGCACCGACGCTAGCCAGCAGCACCGCCCCCGCGGCAACATCCTTGACGCGCCGCGCCAGCGGGTGAAACTCCGGCGAAACCAGGTCTACCAGGGCTTCGCAAGCGGTATTGACCAATTCCGCGAACAGCACCAGCACAATTGCGAAAACCAACAGAATGAATTCAAGGGCAGAAACCTTGAATATCAGGCCAGCCAACAACACTCCTATGGCCACGATGCAATGATAGCGCATGTGCCTCTGGGTGCGCGCCGCCCAGAGAATTCCCTCGATGGCGCAATTGAAGCTGAAATGCATGCCTCTGTCCGGTTTCATAGTCACCGTTCAGTTACTTAAAAAGTTTTCCTGAATATGGGCGAAAAGCTCTTCTTCCCGGGCTTCCATGCGCTGCGCCTCTTCTTCGGTACCGCGTTCATGGTCGTATCCGAGCAAGTGCAGAATACCGTGAAGCAGCAAAAAATACAGTTCGCTCTCAAAGGATAAATCAGCTTCAAAAGCATCCCTGGCCGCGGTATCGGCAGAAATAATCACATCTCCGAGCAATCCCGGATGAAGGCCGACGTCCTCGCCTTCCTGCATGGCAAAGGAGATCACATTGGTTGGCTTGTCACGCTGCAGATAGTCGCGGTTGATCTGCTGGATTTCCTCGTCGTCAACGATCACAACCGACAGTTCTGCATCAGGACATCCCGAGTCGTTTAAGATCCTCTGAGCTACCTTTTCCAGCGTTTCCAGGGCTATCTTTTGGTTCTTTTGGCGGTTCTCGATGTGAATCATCCCCATTTTTTTTCTTTACCGTTTCCTTCTCCCGTTCCTTATGAACAGGCTCGGGGTAGTCGATCCTGTGGTGAAAAATACCCGCCAGGATGCGGTTAAAACTCTTGGCGATATTATGCAAATCCTTGAGGGTCAATTCGCACTCGTCGAGTTGGCCATCAATAAAGATATTGTTGATGATTTTCTGCACCATGCCCTGAATACGGGCCGGTGTCGGATCGGTCAGGGTTCGGCTGGCCGCCTCGATAGCATCTGCCAGCATGATCAATGCAGCCTCGCGGGTCTGAGGCTTGGGACCGGGATACCGGTAATCGCGTTCGTTGATCTGCTGCACCTCGGGATCTTCCTGATTTTTGGCCTTGTCGTAAAAGAATTTGATCAGGGCGGTACCGTGGTGCTGACGAATGATATCGTGCAAAGTCTGACCGAGGTTGTTTTCTTTGGCCATGTCGGCCCCTTCCTTGACATGCGACATGAGAATCAGGGCACTCATGGAGGGGCTGAGCTTATTGTGGCGATTTTCCTGAACACCGATATTTTCGACAAAGTAAAGCGGTTTGCGGATTTTGCCGATATCGTGATAATAAGCCGCCACCCTGGCGAGCAGAGGATTGGCGCCAATGGTTTCGGCCGCCGCCTCGGCCAGGTTGCCGACAATGATGGAATGGTGATAGGTGCCGGGCGCCTGAATCATCAGTTCCCGCAACACCGGGGTATTCATGTTGGCAAGTTCCAGCAACTTGATGTTGGTTGTATATTTGAAAAGGGCTTCCACCAGCGGCACCAGACCGGTAACCAGCAACGCACAAAAGAAGCCGCCGGCAAAACCGAAACCGGCCTTGTAAAGCATCTGTATATCGAAACCACGTCCCGCAATGAGTTGTGTGGCCAACACCATACCTATATTGGCCAGCGACAGGCGCCAACCGGCCAGATACAAACTGGTCCTCTGGGTACAGTGGCGCACCCAATGTCCCCCTGTAAGGTTTCCGACCAGAGCAAACAGGGCAATGTGCAGGTTATCTCCGAAAAGCAGGCCGATCACCATGGAAAAAGCCACACCGAAGATTAATGCAACCTCGGAGTTGAGGACAATACGCACCAGCATGGCTCCGGCGGCGAAGGGAAATACGTAATAGTAACTGGAAGACTCAATATAAGGAAATGCCCCCTCCAGTGCCGCACAGATAAAAATGGATAACTTGACCAGGATGAACAAACCGACAAAGGTTGCGGCCATAAACAACAGGTCGCGGTTATCGGGCCTGTACTTGCTAATGTTGCGACGCCCGTAACGGTGGCAGATGGACAGCAAGATTATCAGGGCCAGGGATAATCCGACAGCCATGCGCAAAGGCATATGATCGCTACCGAAATCACGCAGAGCCTTAAGTTTGGTCACCTGCTCCTCGGTTACACGTTCTCCTTCACGAACGATCATCTCCCCCTTTTTAACCTGCATGAGAACCGGCTTGACCGCATCCCGTAGCGCTATGCGCCGATTTTCCGTTTCACTCTGGTTGTAAGTGAGGTTGGGTCGCAACAGTTTCGAAATCTGGGCATAGAGAATTCTTCGATTTTCGGCTGACAGGTTTTTAAGCCTGGCAAGCTGCCCGGAAACCTGGTCAAACGCATCACCGATGCCGATAACCTGATCGAGTCCCTGCGTGACCCGTTCTTCACGGGTAACCAGATTGCGAATGACGATTCCGCGCTCGCCACCGGTTTGAAAAAGCTGCAGGTTCCCGACAATCTGGTTGAGCATCACTTTCTTCAGGGCATCGATAAGCAATGCAACCTGGTCAGGTCTGGCGGCCACTTGCCGCAATACCGTCAGTTCTTCATCCGAAAGGCTGATGCCGAGCAAATTTTCCAGTTCATGACGCCCCGCAGCCTCCGCCTCCGAATGTTTTTGCAGCGACACGAACCCCTGTTTGAGGCGTTCGGTAATATCGCGCCCTGCACGGGGATCGTAATCGTATATCGGCAGAACCGCATCCGCGGCTTCCCGTTGTTTTTTTTCCGTCAGGGTCTCATCGGGTACAAGAAGATCGCGGGGAGCTTTAACATTGCGCGAGGCGATGTCGCCCGGTTGATAAAAACCGGGAATGAAGCTTCCCTTGGGAATAACGATAAAAGCAATCAGAATACTTACCAGAAGCAGCATCAGGTTGCGCTGGGTGCCCTGATCCATGGAAAGCTGAAAGCTCATGAAGGCAGGACCTGATTTGCTCTTACGCCCGGGGCTTTCCTGTTTGCGATCAGTCTTGCCGGTCATAATGCTCTATATCTCCTTCACTCGCAGGCACCTCGGATTTTCGGATCCGGTCCCTATCGTAAGCCTTGACAATGGCTTGAACAATGGGATGACGCACTACATCGCGATCGGAAAAAAAGTTAAAATGAATGCCCTTGATGCCCTGTAGAATCTCAGCAGCTTCTTTTAATCCTGATTTGCGGCCGGTGGGCAGATCGATCTGGGTAATATCGCCGGTAATGACCGCCCGACTGCCAAAGCCGAGCCGGGTGAGAAACATCTTCATCTGTTCAGCCGTGGTATTTTGCGCCTCATCGAGAATAACAAACGCATCATTGAGGGTGCGCCCACGCATAAACGCCAAAGGAGCCACTTCGATGACCCCCTTTTCAATAAGCATCTGCCCACGTTCGTAATCAAGCATATCGAAAAGAGCATCGTAAAGCGGTCGCAGGTAGGGGTTGACCTTCTCGGCAATATCCCCGGGCAAAAACCCAAGTTTTTCACCGGCCTCCACTGCAGGTCGCACCAACACAATTCGCGCCACTTCTTTTTTCAATAAAAAGGACACCGCCATGGCCATGGCCAGATAGGTCTTGCCGGTACCGGCCGGCCCAATGCCAAACACAATTTCATTGTGCCGGATTGCGTCGATATAGCTCTTCTGTGCGAGACTTTTAGGTGAAATGATTTTTTTTCGGGCAGAGATGCAGACGGTATCGAGAAAAATATCCTTCAACCGCGCCTTGCCATCGGCACTGAGAATGCGGATGGCATAGTCGATATCGGGTGGATAAAGAGGATAATCCGCCTTCAGCAGACCGTATAACTCTTCGAGCAGGCGTTTCGCCAGAGAGACCTGGTGATCGTCTCCGGAGATGTGCAGCTCACTCCCCTTGGAGGCAATATGAACCCCGAGGATTTGTTCGATCTGCTTCAGGTTTATATTGGCTTGACCGAAAAGGAGGTTCGCCAGCCGCTGATCTTCGGCCACAAACCTCCCATGAAAACCCTGTATACTCAAAAAATATCCCTTATTCTTAACCCGGATGCACCCTGAGACACCATGGCGTAATCGCTCATTACAAACGGCTTAAGCCAGACAACGGGATGTTTCTGCAACATCCTTGCAATAAGCCTATGCAGACGAAACCCATAAACCCACAATGGCCTGCAAACGGATATTGCATTAAACTTTTCAGGAGTGATCCAGATTAGTTGCATAATCTTCTTCATTTACCACTTATCGTCCGCCAAAATCAATCCTTTTCAGATATCCCGATGAAGGGAATTTTCCAAAAAAGAGGTTCCAATTCAAGACCAATGTGCTATAAAAGGGTCGGTCTTCGGACCGGCATGAATCGTAACTAATACAAATCTTTTTCAGAGGGGCTTGTCATGAGCGAAATCGTCGATATCTATGCCCGCGAAATCCTCGATTCGCGGGGAAATCCGACCGTTGAAGTTGAAGTATTCCTGGAAAGCGGCGCTATGGGCCGAGCTGCGGTACCGAGCGGTGCCTCCACCGGCGAACGTGAAGCACTGGAAATGCGCGACGGTGATTCTGCCCGATACCTCGGTAAGGGCGTACTCAAAGCAGTCGATAACGTCAACAACGTCATCGCTGCCGAACTGCTCGGCTGGGAATCGACCGAACAGGCCGCCATCGACCGTAGACTGATAGAACTCGACGGCACGGAGTTCAAATCTTCCCTTGGCGCCAATGCCATGCTCGGCGTATCGCTGGCCTGTGCAAAAGCCTCAGCAGAAGAACTCGGTTTGAGCCTGTATCAGTACCTGGGAGGACCCAACGCCCGGGAACTGCCCTTGCCCATGCTTAACATCCTGAATGGTGGCGCGCATGCCGACAACAACGTCGACATCCAGGAATTCATGGTTATGCCCGCCGGTGCGGGATCCTTCAAAGAGGCACTGCGTATGGGCGCCGAGATCTTCCACGCCCTTAAGTCGGTGCTTAAAAAACGCGGATACAACACCGCCGTAGGCGATGAAGGCGGTTTTGCCCCGAACCTCAAGAGCAATGAAGAAGCTCTCGAAGTCATCATGGAAGCCATCAAGTCTGCCGGCTACAAGCCGGGTGAAGACGTGCTGCTGGCACTGGACGTTGCCGCTTCGGAACTGTTTGTCGACGGCAAATACAACCTCGCCAACGAAGCTCAGCCGATCAAGACCGCGGCCGAGCTTGCCGATTTCTATGCGGATCTGGTCGATCGCTACCCCATCATCTCCATCGAAGACGGTATGGCGGAGAACGACTGGGATGGCTGGAAAATTCTTACAGACAAACTTGGCAAGCGCATCCAGATCGTCGGCGACGACCTGTTCGTGACCAATACCAAGATCTTTAAGGAAGGCATCGAAAAAGGGATCGCCAACTCCATCCTCATCAAG
>DIKU01000147.1:10897-16765 GCA_002424645.1 Pelobacter sp. UBA5610
ACCGAAACCCTCGAGGCGATCGAAATGGCCAAGCGAGCCGGCTATACCGCCGTAGTTTCCCACCGCAGCGGTGAAACCGAAGACACCACCATCGCCGACCTGGTAGTGGCCACCAATGCCGGGCAGATCAAAACCGGCTCCGCGTGTCGTACCGACCGGGTATGTAAATACAACCAACTGCTGCGCATCGAAGACCAGCTCGGCGACGCAGCCTGCTTCAACGGCCGGGACGTTTTCTACAACCTGCGCTGATCCGATTGAAATTTCCACGTCTAACGAAAAAGGCCTGCGGCAAACCGCGGGCCTTTTTCGTTTCGGCACAAGGTTGCCCGAAACACCTCCCAGAACCCTGTTCCTGACAGCGAACAGGCTGCCATGGTGCATACGGCTGCACGCCGTGCAATACATTGCCCCGGGCTGCTTACAGGAAATACTTCCGCCTAAAATAGCGGCTTGTGCCATTCGTTCATAAGCTTGTCGTGATAGGGGTATGTTTTTATGAATTGGGCGCCTATTTTTTCATATAAGACATTTGCGACCCGATTCGATTTCTCTGTCAGTATGAGATAGGGGAAATCAAGTTTGTTGTTTCTGAAAAAGGATTCCAGTTCAGTGATCAACGTCCTGCCAATGCGGTTACCTTTGAAATCCTCATGTACGACAACAACGATAAGTTCAGCTTTCGGAAAATCTCTCATCAGCCTTTTTGTTGCACTCCTGTTCCGCCAACCACATGCAAACCACCGGAAAACTGCCGGAGAAAAAAGCCTTACATTCGCGGCCAGCAATAGCCTGATTTTAAGAGAAAAATCCAGTGATTTTGCTTCATTGCGATCAAGGGTGCCAAGGATGACTCCGGCAAGCCGACCGGTCTTATCAAACGCGGCGTAACAGCAGGAATATTCGCGCCGTGCAATGTTCTTATAATAAAGCGCACCAAAATGTTTGCCCAAGCGGCTAATCAGGGCATTCGGGATAGAGGATGCAATCAGGACCGCAATATCGATCCAATGATTATCCCCGGGTGGCAGATAAATAAATGCGCTTTGCGTTCCCTTCCCGTTCGGCATCATTTGTCTTTCGAATTACGCATTCCTATCAGTAGAACCAGGAAAAAACGCCATGAACAGATATGCCTGATTGATCCTCCTGACTTGAGGGGTCCAGGGGTGGTTCTTCCCGGGCGAGATTGCTAGTTCTCTACCGCCCCGGTCGCCAACTCACCTTGCAGCAGGGTGGCCCCATCGGTTTTTTCCATAGGTTCATCTTTCACTTCAACACCCGCGTCCCTAAGGACCTCGTTCACACGCTTATGATCAAGCACTTCTTCCTCAAGCAGCGCCTCGGCGAGTTTGCGCAAGGCAGGCAGATGGTTGGCAATAATATCATTGGCTTGCTGGTCACCGGCCTTGATGATCTTTTCGATCTCCTGATCGATGATCCAGGCCATGTGCTCGCTGAATGAGTTGTCACTGGCCAGTTTACGCCCCAAAAAAGGGTGTTCCTCGCCACGATTGAAACTCAAAGGCCCGATGCGCTCACTCATCCCCCATTGGCACACCATTTTTTCGGCCAGTTCGGTCGCTTGCTTCAGATCGTTTTGAGCACCGGTGGAAAATTCGTCGAAAACTATCTTTTCGGCGGCACGCCCACCCAAACTGACAGCGATACGGGTCATCAAGTAGGAACGTGAGTAATGATAACGATCGTCCACCGGCAGTTGTTGTGTGACTCCCAGCGCCTGCCCACGCGGAATAATGGAAACCTTGTGAATCGGATCGGCTCCGGGGCACAACCGCGCCAGCAGGGTATGCCCGGCCTCGTGATAGGCAGTAATACGTTTTTCCTGCTGCGACATGACCAACTTGCGCTCGGCACCCATAAGCACGCGGTCCTTGGCCCGTTCGAAATGGTCCATGGTTACCGCCTGGGCATCTTCACGGGCCGCAATCAATGCTGCCTCGTTCACCAGGTTTTCCAGATCCGCACCACACATGCCGGGTGTGCTGCGTGCCATAACCCGCAGATCGACATCGTCCGCAAGAGGCACTGTCCGAGTATGCACCTTGAGAATTTCCTCACGGGCGCGCCAGTCCGGACGCTCCACCACCACTTGCCGGTCGAAGCGTCCGGGCCGTAACAGGGCCGGATCGAGAACATCCGGACGGTTGGTAGCCGACATCACGATGACCTCATCATGGGCCTCAAAACCGTCCATCTCCGACAACAACTGGTTCAAGGTCTGTTCCCGTTCGTCGTTGCCACCACCGAGTCCGGTCCCCCGGGCACGACCCACCGCATCGAGTTCGTCGATAAAAATAATGCTTGGAGCATTTTTCTTGGCGTTGCCGAACAGATCACGCACACGACTTGCGCCGACACCGACAAACATTTCGATAAACTGGGAAGCTGAAATAGTAAAAAACGGCACCCCCGCCTCCCCTGCCACGGCACGCGCCATCAGGGTTTTTCCGGTTCCTGGAGGTCCGACCAGGAGCACACCACGCGGCGCCTTGGCGCCCAGACGCATGAAACGCTTGGGGTTTTGCAGAAATTCGACAACTTCCATAAGTTCCTGTTTCGCTTCATCCAATCCGGCGACGTCCGCAAAAGTAACCCGGGAACGTTCCTTGGTATACATTTTGGCGCCCGACTTGGCAAAACCGCCCATCACGCCGCCGCCAGGGCCCTGACGGGTACGCATCCCCTTGATCACAAACCACCACACCGCCGCGATCAATATCCATGGCAGCATATAAATCAGCGCGGTCGCCCACACCGAAGGCTTTTTCTCGGGGTGAACACTTACATTCACCTTGCGTTGCTGCAGATCATCAAGCAAACGCGTATCCGGCACGGGTGGCATGGTTGTGCGAAAACGCAAAAAGGACTTGTCAACCACGCTTTCCGAGACATTATCCATTGCCGCACGTTCTCTGAGGTCGCCAGCCAGATTATTCCCATCAAATGTCACGGATGACACGTTATCTGCAGCCAGTTCGGTTTTAAATCGACTGTAACTGACCTCGACCACCGGTTCCTGGGTTTTGGGTGTTATATTTGTCAATACATAATTAAAAAACAGCACCGCCGCCAAAACAATCAACATCTGCCAGAAAAAACTTCGCGTCATCCATCGATTCCTTTCGGTATGATTCTTCCTTGGACAGACGAACTCTTCTTGTGAAATAGTAACAGGCCTCCAGCCAGCGACAACCTGTTCAACGGAGAAGATCAAATACCCCCGACAGTTGCTTTCGGGGAAAGCTTCTGATAAAGTCCCGGCATGGTTCAAGAACAGCTTGAACCTTTTTTCATTCTACCTTTAAAAACGCAGGGATGGCATAGACCATGTTCGAATTTTCACTGCTCGCCACCGATTCGCAGACGGCTGCACGCCGAGGTCGGTTAACAACCCCCCACGGCACCATCGAAACCCCTATCTTCATGCCCGTCGGCACCCATGGCGCCCTCAAAGCCATGACACCGGCACAGGTTGAAGAAACCGGCGCCCAGATCATTCTTTCCAATACCTACCATCTGCATCTTGCGCCCGGCGAAGGACTGATCGAAAAGGCCGGGGGGCTGCACCGTTTCATGAACTGGCCCCATCCGATTCTCACCGACAGCGGTGGATTCCAGGTCTTTTCCCTGCCGAAAAAGCGCATCACCGAAACCGGCGTGTTTTTTCATCATGAACTGACCGGAGAGGAAATTTTTCTTGGTCCGGCGGAAGCCATGGCCATACAAAATTCTCTGGGTGCCGACATCATCATGGCCTTTGACGAGTGCATCCCCTACCCTGCAACCCATGATTATGCCGCAAAATCGATCCGCAAAACCCTGCGTTGGGCGGAAGCCTGCTTGAAGAGCCATGGCCGTTCCGATCAGGCTCTGTTCGGCATCGTGCAGGGCGGTATCTATGAAGATCTTCGTCAGGAATGCGCACGGCAGATGACCACCATGAATTTTCCAGGCTATGCCATCGGCGGGGTCAGCGTCGGAGAGGGACTGGAACTGTTGAAAAAGGTGGTCGATTACACGGCCCCCATGCTGCCCGAGAACAAGCCGCGCTACCTTATGGGAGTGGGTCTGCCTGAAGATATTCTGGAAAGCGTGGAACGTGGCATGGATATGTTCGATTGCGTCATTCCCACCCGCTATGCACGCAGTGCCACGCTATTTACCCGTCGCGGAAAGATTCGCCTGACCCATCGGCGTTACCGCCGGGACTTTTTCCCGGTGGATGCTTCATGCGACTGTTACTGCTGCCGCAATTTCAGCCGCGCTTACCTGCACCACCTGTTCAAATCCAATGAAATTCTGTCGGCGACCCTGTCCGCCATTCATAACGTGCAATTTTATCTGAACATGATGGCCGATGTACGGCAAGCCATCGAGGCCGGCGACTTTGCCGCGTTCAAGAAGAATTTCCTGGAAGAATACGGGGCGGACAATTAAATCATCGGGAAGGTAAAGTTGTTACCGCCTTAACAGCCGAGTTGGCAGGTTCCTCATAACAGGGCACCTATTTTGGACAGTCGATCTAAAAGTGGCCATATCAGCAATGATCTTGCACGACGCCTGCAGCGTGCCCTGACCTGCGGTTCGGAGGAACTGTTCGGTATCATGCAGGACCCGGCCTTGGAGGTGGTGCGTGCGGCACTGAAAAACCGCGCCATGGAAGAACCGCACCTGCTGGTCCTGCTTAAACGGCGCGACCTCAACGAGGACCTGTTGCAGGCCGTGTACCGGATGGAGCAGGTTCAAGGCAGCCATAAAATACGCCTGGCTCTGATCAAAAACCCGCACCTTCCGGCGCCGATACTGCAAACCCTGCTGCCGTTATTGCACCTGTTTGAACTGGCGGACATCTGCTTTTTACCCGGTGTCTCGCCAGATCAAAAGCTGGCCGCCGAACGCCTTATCATTCAGCGCCTGCCGACCACCCCCCTTGGTAACAAGATAACCCTTTCCCGCAGGGCCTCATCCGCTGTCGTTGCCGCAATTCTCAAGGAAGGCCATGTGGCTCTTATGGAGCCCTGCCTTGGCAATCCTCGTCTGCAGGAGATTGCCCTTGCCCAATTTCTGCGGGGATCGACCGCTTCCGCCGAAACCATCTCCATCATCGCCAGACACTCCAGATGGAAAACACGCCAGACCCTGCGTACCGCCATCCTCAAAAACCCCCATACCCCCGGCATCTGGTTCACCCTCTGGCTGCCCGGAATGCGCGGACCTGAACTATTGCAATTATTCGCTTCCAGCCGTCTCAATCCTATGCAAAAAAAACTTATCAAGGAGGAATTGAGACGGCGGGGCCTTGGCTGAAAATCCGCGCCGCACACTTTCATCCAGAGTCCGTTGCACCGGACCTTTATTCATCCTTCCTGCTGCGATAAATCCGGAAAGGAAGTCCAACGATCAACGCCACAGCAAACCCCACGACTCCCTTGATGGTCAAAGAAACCACCATATGCGCGAGAGACAATTGAAGATCGTTGACCAGAGAAAAAATCAGCGAGGCCAGCATGAAACCTCCCGCCAGCAATGCACAAGCACGCAGATAGTTTCTTTCAAGTGCATGAACCGCCAGACTGGCCACAATCATAAAGCCAAGCAACACCGCCACGGCGCTCCACATCCAGCGGCTATCCAATCCTTGAAATGGCTTGTCCGATAGCTCATCCGGACGTTCCGACTTCTCAGTCGTGATGACAATTCCCATGTCCTGCATAAAATAATATTGCCATTTTTTAGACAAGGATGATTTGATGAGTTGAGGCTGCACCCCCGCAGCCATAACCAGACCATTATCCGAACCGCCGCCCGAACCGCCGCCCGAACCGCCGCCGGAACCGCCACCGG
>DIKU01000075.1:0-13068 GCA_002424645.1 Pelobacter sp. UBA5610
GGAGCGGAAGGGATGCGTTTGTCGACAAAGTATTAAGCACCGCCGGTATTCCCATCGTGCATTTTACTGCACGCAAGGGGTATTCGATGCAGGAGGTTACGGCAAGGTTGAATGAGGCGCTTTCTCTACGTTTGGAGGCATGCGAACCGGTGGTTTTGTCGGTTGTCGCTCAAGAGGAGCAGGCATTGGTGGAAGAAGTTGCAGAGGCGGTCGCTGAGATTGTTGCTGAAAAGGAGTCTTTTGAAATATCGCAGGTTCAAGTAATTGAGCATGCAGTTCCGATCTGTCCTGCCTGTAGTTCCCCGATGATTAAACGGCAAGCCAAGAAAGGGCCGAATGCCGGAAAATACTTTTGGGCATGTTCGGCATTTCCGAAGTGTCGGAAGATTCAAGTTCTTGGGTAGGCAGGTTTATTTCTGAGATTTGGTTGTGAAATTGGCCCTTTAAAGCATTAAAGCAAGAACGATTTCGGCCACTATAGGGCGGCTTCAGATCGTAATAAGTTTTTTGATTCGAGGACTATCGTCAATGGCCACATTAATCCCCAGCATAAGTTGCTGTAAATTCGCAACAACAGGCGAACGTCGCTTTGCGCAGCGCCTGGAGAGCAAGTTGGAAGAGGATTATTTGTGCTGGTACGATGTTCCCGTGGGCACCGGTCATCTGCACCCCGATTTTATTTTGCTGCATCCTTTGCGAGGCATCATCGTTTTAGAGGTAAAGGACTGGCGCCTTGATAATATCCAGTCTTTTGACCGATTTCATGTAACCCTGCATACACAATGCGGTCAGGTTCAAAAAGCCAACCCTCTTGAACAGGCACGTCAATATGCACATGCGGTCGTCAATGTCCTCGAACGGGATCCGCAACTGATCCGCGCCGAAGGGCGAGGTCAGGGCAAACTGCTCTTCCCCTGGAGCTATGGCGTTATCCTGACACGTATTACCCGCAAGGCCTTCGATCAGACTGACCTCGGCGAGGTGATGCCGGACCATCGCGTCATCTGTCAGGATGAGATGCTGGAGGCCGTGGATGCAGGGGATTTCCAACAACGACTATGGGATATGTTCACTGTCGGCAACTGGGGTGCCATGACCGTGCCGCAAATCGACCGGGTACGCTGGCATCTTTTTCCAGAGATCCGTATCCCGCATAAGCAGGCCTCGTTGTTTGATTCCATGGAGGAAGATAGCCAGGAACTACCCGATCTGCTGAAAGTCATGGACCTGCAGCAGGAACAACTTGCTCGCAGCCTTGGCGAGGGCCATCGCGTCATTCACGGCGTCGCCGGATCGGGCAAGACCTTGATTCTTGGCTATCGCGCCGAGCATTTGGCCACGGTCTGCACCAGGCCGATCCTGGTGCTCTGTTACAATCGGGTGCTCGCCCAACGGCTGGAGCACTGGATGCGTTCTAAAGACATCTCCGACAAGGTGCATGTCCATACATTTCATGCCTGGTGCCGTTTGCAGCTGAAAACCTACAATGTGCCGCTACCCGTCTGCCACGCTCCCGATCAAGAATTCTTTGATCATCTGGTCGAAAAAGTCATTGCCGAAGTCGACCGTAAATTCATCCCGGCTGGGCAATACGATGCGGTCCTCATCGATGAGGGCCATGATTTCCGGCCCGAATGGCTGAAGTTGGTGACACAGATGGTGGCCCCCCAAACCAATTCGCTGCTCGTGCTGTACGATGATGCCCAGTCGATCTATGGGCAAAATCGGAAAAAAGGTTTCAGCTTCAAAAGTGTCGGTATCCAGGCCCAGGGGCGAACCACCATTCTCAAAGTCAATTACCGCAACACCAAGGAAATTCTCGATTTCACAGCCCAATTCGTCAATCAGATCCTCACCCAGGAAGAGGCCGATGAAGACGGAATTCCACAATTGGCACCAGTGTCAGCCGGGCGCCATGGTTCCAAACCTTTGGTAATCAAACTCCCCTCCCTTTCAGAAGAGGCCTTATTTATAGCCCAGAGACTGCAGGCAGCTCGGAAAGAAGGGATGGCCTGGGGGGACATGGCAGTGTTGTACCGGGATGCCAAGTCCGGTGAAGCTTTGTTCAAAGCGCTGTGTGATGCAAAGGTTCCTTTTGAGGGCAAGACCAAGGTTAACTTTGATGAAAAGCAGGGGCGTGTGAAATTTCTTACCTTTCATAGCAGCAAGGGATTGGAATTTCCGTTTGTGGCTATATCTGGGGGGCATAGCATCGAAAATCTCAAGGGAGCTGGAGAGGAAGAGGCGCGGTTGCTCTATGTGGCCATGACCAGGGCGACTTCGCAGTTGGTTATGACTGTTGCGGGGTAGAAGGTTGGCTCTGCGGTTTTTGTTTATCTACGATTGGGTATTTCTGTAATGAAACACATTCACGTCACCTGCGCCATTATCGAAAATGACGGGTTGGTTCTCGCTGCCCAGCGTAGCGAGACCATGAGTATGCCGCTCAAATGGGAATTTCCTGGTGGCAAAATCGATCTGGGAGAATCCCCCGAAGAATGTCTTCGGCGGGAATTGATTGAAGAGATGAGTATTCAGGTTTTCATCGAAAAAAGGCTTCCTGCCTGCACATACCATTATCCGGAGTTTGCGATTACCCTTTATCCATTTATCTGTTCTCTCAAGACGGAGGAGATTGTTCTCCACGAACATGCAGCCCTCACCTGGTTGCCCCCGGGAGAACTTCACTCCCTTGACTGGGCTGAAGCAGATTTGCCCGTTGTTGAGTCATATCTTGTAGCTTGTGGGGTACAGTCGTGAGTGGGCAGTTCCCCCATGGCATCTACGATGCACTTATCGATGAATATTTAAGTGATGCTTTAGCTAAACACCCGGAGCTAAGGTCTGTTTTCGGGAAAATTGACCCAGAAGAGCAGCCTGGTCGTTACTCTGCATTTGTTGCGAAGGTGCTGGAACAAGCACTAAGAGAAGAATCCGAGCCGGAGAAACGGCTGGCGCTTTGCAACAGGATTCTCGCGCAAGTTGCTCAAGAGCCGGGTAAAGAACACCTTGAAAGACATCGACTTGTTCCAAAAGAAAAGCCACTTCTGCTAGAAATCACTCCGTCCAATTATGGAAGATCAGGAATTCCTCGCCCACACACCTCGTTAGCTGAAAGCAGCCTTTTTACCGGCTCCCCTCAAGACCCTCAATTAGCCCATGAACTGCTTCAAGAGATGCGATCCTCGGATGCGGTAGATATCCTGGTCTCATTCATCAAATGGTCGGGCCTGCGCTTGTTGATGCCGGCTTTCGAGGATTTGCGGGATCGTGATGTGCCGGTTCGTTTAATTACGACCTCTTACATGGGGGCTTCTGATGCACCGGCCGTGGAGTGGCTGGCCCGGTTGCCGAATGTCGAGGTGCGCGTCTCCTACGATACCGAGCGCACCCGACTCCATGCCAAAGCGTATCACTTCAAACGCAACAGCGGTTTCTCTACAGCCTACATTGGCTCAGCCAACATGTCACAGGCGGCCATCACCAGCGGCCTGGAATGGAACCTCAAGGTCACGGCGCAGGACATGGCGCATATCCTGGAGAAGTTTTCCGTCGAGTTCGAGACCTATTGGAACAGCCGCGAGTTTGTCTCCTTCGATCCAGAGCGGCCGGAGTTATTTCGCGCAGCCATTGCTCGCGGCAAGAAAGGAAATACCAATGGCCCGGCAGTCTTCTTCGATTTGCGTCCGCACCCCTTTCAGGAGCGTATTCTGGAGGCGCTGGAACGGGAGCGCACTTCCCATGATCGCTGGCGCAATCTGGTCATCGCCGCCACCGGCACGGGCAAGACGGTAGTCGCCGCCTTCGATTTCAAGCGCTTCTTCGATCAGAAGCAGAAGCAGGCCAGGCTGCTCTTCGTGGCCCACCGCCAAGAGATTCTCCAGCAGGCCCGCACCACTTTCGCCCATGTTCTGCGTGACCAAAATTTCGGGGAACTGCAGGTCGGTCCGTTTCAGGCCACTCGTTTGGAGCACCTCTTCTGTTCCGTCGGCATGCTGACCAGTCGTCGCCTCTGGGAGCAGGTGGGGAGCGGCTTCTACGACTATATCGTCGTCGACGAAGCCCACCACGGCACCGCCAGCAGTTATCGGCCGCTCTTCGACCACTTTGCCCCGCAGATTCTCCTGGGTCTAACCGCCACCCCGGAACGGATGGACGGTGACAACGTGGCCGCCGATTTCGGCAATCGTTTCGCTGCCGAGATTCGCCTCCCGGAAGCGCTGGAGGAAAAGCTCCTCTGCCCCTTTCACTATTTCGGCGTGGCCGACCCGATCGCCATTAATGGCGAGCAGTTCTGGCGCAACGGCAGGTACGATGCTTCGGCCCTAGAAAACGTCTATGTGCTCGATAACGTCCGTGCCAAACAGCGCGTCGATGCCATCATTGCAGCGCTCCACCGCTATGAGCCCGATCTGACCGCCATCAAGGGGATCGGCTTCTGTGTCACCATCAAGCATGCCGAGTTCATGGCAGAGTCCTTCACGAACCTGGGAATCCCTGCAGCTGCCTATGTTTCCGGGGTAGACGATAACCGTTGCCGGGAGTTGCTGACCGACCTGAAAAGCGGCCGGCTCACCTTCCTCTTTACCGTGGACAAACTCAGTGAAGGGGTGGACGTGCCGGAGGTCAACACGGTGCTGTTTCTCCGCCCCACGGAGAGTCTGACCGTCTTCCTCCAGCAACTCGGGCGCGGCCTGCGCCATGCTCCGGGCAAGGACTGCCTCACCGTGCTCGACTTCGTTGGCCAGGCCCACCGCCGCTATCGGGTTGATACCAAACTAAAAGCGCTCCTCCCCCGGCACCGCTTTTCCATCGACAGGGAAGTAGAGCAGGATTTCCCCCACCTCCCGGCCGGCTGCTCCATCCAGCTCGACCGCCTCTCCCGGCAGTATGTGATGGAGAACATCAGGGAGAACCTCGGCCGCCTGGCCGTGCAGGTACCTGACCGGCTACAGACCTTCAGTAGCGAAAGCGGCCAGGAGCTGACCTTCGGCAACTTCATCCGCTACCACGATTACGAACCGGAAGTGCTCCTTGCCAAAGAATCCTGGTCGGGATGGAAAGCCAAGGCGCAATTGGCGCCGCCCCCCGACGATCCGGATCTTGCACGGCTGAAGAAGACTCTGCTGCGCGCCGCCTTCATCAATGGTCCAGCGGAGCTTACCCGGTTGCGGCAGGTGCTGGCCAAGGTCGCCCAGGGTGCCATTGATGAGGCGTTGGCCCTGGCAGGGGATGCGGTCATGTCGGTCTACTATCGGCTGTGGGGAGACAAGGGGAGCAATCTCGGCATCGCCTCTCTGGACGATGCATTTCGCCGCCTGGCACGCAATCGGTCGATCCTGGACGACCTAGACGAAATCCTTGCCTGGTCGCAGGACACCACCGAGGTCAGCGGTCAGATTCCGCAGCTCCCCTTCGCCTGTCCGCTGGAACTGCATGCCCATTACGGCGGTAAGGAGATTCAGGCGGTCTTTGGCCGGTCAAATCTGGAGACGGCCGGGCAGACAGGCGTGGGCTCGTTCCACTTCGCTGACGTAAAGACCTATGTGCTGCTGGTCACTTTTCAGAAGACCGAAAAGGAGTTCTCCCCGAGCACCATGTATGCCGATTACCCCATCAGCAGGGCGCTCATGCACTGGGAGTCACAGGCGAACACCGCACAGCATCACACCGACGGGCAGAACCTGATTCACCATCAGAAGCGGGGCTACACGATCCTGGTCTTTGCCCGTGCCCAGAAGAGGCGAAACAATGCCACTGTGCCGTTTACCTATCTGGGGCCGGTGGATGTGGTGAGTTATGAGAGCGACCGGCCAATCAAGGTGGTGTGGCGGTTGCGGCATCCGATGCCGGTGGAGATGTTTGAGGATAATCGGCGGGGTGGGTGACGGACTTTTTGGGTAATTGAAAATAATTATGTGGGGTATTTGAGTTTAATTAGTAAGGAGGAATTATGGATTCCAGTTCTGGTGCTAGGTTTGTGCGGGCTGATTTGCACATTCACTCGTTTGGAGATGATGGGTCATATGATGTCACTGACTCCAGCATGACTCCTGAAAGTATAGTCAATACTGCTATCGACAAGGGTCTAAAAATAATTTCGATTACAGACCACAACGAAATCGGGAACGTAAGGCGAGCAATAGAATATGCAAATGGAAGGGATATCCTTGTCATTCCCGGCATCGAAATCAGTACGACTCAAGGCCATCTTCTGCTCTATTTTGAAGAATTCAGTAATTTAAAAAAATTCTTCGGCAAGCTGAATGTCACCCCGGATAAGGAAAGATGCACTCAGGGGATTGTGGATTGCCTATGCCTTGCAGAGCAATATGACGGGATAGGGATTCTGGCACATATTGAGCTTTCTTCAGGATTCGAACAGACAATTAACCGGTTCGGCCCAGCAATGGAAGACGTGCTTACCCACCGGAACCTATACGGGTTGGAGATAAGCAACAAAGCCAATTCCGATTTATACACCGAGAAAGATGACAGTGACGACAGGAAAAAGCTCCTTGCTTTGAGGAAGGAACGACTGGCCTTCCCGCCTGATTACGATTTCCCCAAATTGATGTCTTCAGATTCCCATACTTTAGACAAACTCGGGCTTAACGCGGCAGGCAATAATAAACTCACCAGAATCAAAGTTGATGCACTCAATTTCCAAGCCTTCAAGATTGCTCTTATCAGCCACAACTCCAGGCTGAGACTCGAAGACTTCATCCCAGAAAAGATAAACCGTTTTGTCAAGTTAACCATAGAGGGCGGTTTGCTGGACAAACAGGTCGTTAACTTCAGTAATAACCTGACATGCATCATCGGCGGAAGGGGGGCGGGGAAATCTACTCTGCTCGAAGCAGTCAGGGAGACTTCCGGAAATTCATCCAATTCCAAAGTCGTTGATAGCGAAGTGTGGCCGGAGAAAATAACCCTTGTTTACGAAGATGACGCCGGGCAAACCTTCACACTCTCAAAAGAAAAGAACTCCTATGTTACCAATGTCGATGACCCTGGTAATGGGATAACAAGAATCGATATCGAGAGTTACGGCCAGGGAGAGACGGCTGAAACAATTCAGCATGGTGACGAAAAACCCAAGATTTTGCTGTCGTTCCTCGATAACTTTATAGATGTTCACGCACTTCAGTCTGAAGAGGAAGAAGTACGTAGCCAGCTGATAGAGAATCAGAGTCAAATGCAAAAATTGAGAGTTGATGTTGCTGGGATACCCGAGACAGAAAAGCAGAAGACAAACCTGGAAGGGAAGCTCGAACAGTTAAAAAAAGACAAGGTTGGTGACCTGGTTAAATATCAGACTGCTTTGTTGAAGGAAAGAGACATCCGGAAGGGAATAGTCGGTGAACTGCAACAGCTGATAAAAAGTTACCGAGACATTTTGTCTGATAAGAGTGTGTTTGAGTCGTTCGATGATTTAACTGACGATGAAATAATGGTAGGGAAAGACAATTTTCAACGGGTTAAAGAAATTGTGACGGAATTCTCAAAGATTGTTCAGGAGAAGGCCACCGATCTTAATACATCCCTTAATGAGAAGGTTGAGGAGCTTAACCAGCAGCTTACAGATTGGTCCGATAAGGAAAAAAACATCCAGGCGAAAATTGACGAAAAAAAAGTGGAACTAGAGGAAAACGGCATTCCTTTTGATTTGGGGAAGATAAACCAGATTACGAAAGATGTTCTCTATTATAAGGATAAACTAAAGAAGCTCAAGATAAAGAAAGGCGAGCTAGAGGATTGCATTAAAGCACGGATATCTCTCCTAAGACGCAGGATGGAGTTAAAAAATAAGATTTATTACACTCGCTGCGGATTTGCTTCTATCGTCAATGAAAATCTGAAGAATGCCGTAGATGGTTTCTTTGTGAACGTCAAGTATGAGCAGGGAAAATACTCTGAAGAATTCGAGAACGCCGCTAAGTCAGCCATGGACTGGCGTACATCACAGGTGCCAAAAGCAAGATATCTTTCCAGAAACATCTCTCCGGTTGATTTCGCAGCTGGGATAAAACGAAAAAATCTCGATGCACTCAAGAGCATACAAGATGGCGAAGGCAACAGTGTGTTCCCGGACGCCGAAATTAGCAGAATGATTGCAAAACTTTCGGAAAGCTTCAATTACGAGGACTTCGAAACAATTCCGTTCGATGATTTGCCTAAAATAACAGTTACAAAAGCCGTTGATACTGGTTCCGGAAAAATCGTTCATGTTAGCCGGTCCCTGTCGCAATTATCCTTGGGACAGCAACAATCTATATTGCTTGCCATATTGCTGCAATCAAAGAGCAAGGTTCCGCTCATCATCGACCAACCCGAAGATAATTTGGATAGTGAGTTTATTTATAAGACGATTGTAGCCAATTTGCGGCGGATAAAGGAGAACCGGCAAGTAATCGTGGTGACACATAACCCCAATATTGCTGTCTTGGGGGACGCGGAGCTAATCATTCCGTTGAAAAGTTCAAGCTTGAAATCAATCGTTAGGGAAAGAGGTTCAATCGATAGACCTGAGACACGAGCACTTTGTTGCGACATTTTAGAAGGTGGAGAAACAGCCTTCATCAGAAGGAAGGAAATATACGGGATTGGGTATTAAATGTTTACTGTTGGGCCCTTATCAATGTGCGAAATACACAGGGAGTCAGGAGGGGCAAGCTTCCAAGGTTTCATATTCAAGCCCCCGGTTAAATCTCTGCTAAATTATTAGAAGTTAGTGCCTGTAAAACCAAAAGGGAAACGGAGGTACGCTATGAACGGCAGAGAGAGTGGCGATATGAAAGCCATGATGAAAGGTTGCTTGCAACGATGCAAATGGTGTCCCCTGATGCCGATCCTGATCGGAGTCATCGCATTTTTGCTGGGCTATTTTCTGGATGCTGAAACGATCCGCATCCTATGGCTTATATTATCCGGAGCTATGGTCGTCATGGGACTATTATGCCTGTTCCTCATATGGGCCATGGGTTCGCAATGAATGCTTGAACAGGTATCAGGTCTGCACCTCTGACAAAATTCCGGCGCGGTTTTTGGTCAGGTCTTGCAATGCCATATACTACCCTGTTTCGTACCGACGATCATGTTGTGAGTACACGCACCAAGGGGTGCTTTGTTTATGTCACCGGAGCCTGAATGAACGACTTTTTCGATCTATTCAATACGCTCGACCGTGATCACGACGGCAAACTTACCCGGGAGGAACTGTTCCGCGCCGCCATGGAACTCGGCTGGCAGGGACCCCAGGCTCACCTCTATGCTCTGCTGGACTACCTGACCCTCTGCGCTCCCTTGAATCGGGAAGCATTCGTTGCCTGCCTGGAAGAAGCGAACAACGATCCACAAGGGGTTTACGGCCGGGTGCTGCGCCGTGGCCCATTGGGGGCAAAGACATTATACAGGGGCGAAACCCTCCGGCATGAGAACGGCGAAGCGCCCGGCGATGGGGTGCTCCGGGATGGTCGTGGTATAGAGAAAGCAGATGAGCTGCTGCGGGAGATCGTCAGCAGCGAGCGGGCCGGTGATTATGCGGGGGCTCTGCAACGCTCGGCCTTGGCAAGTCATACCGTTTCCGTCGGTGATTCGGCCCTGCTGCTTATCGACCCCCAGCGTTCCTTCACCGCCGGGGAATGGCTGTGGCGGCTCGGTCCGGTCGGCGACATGGAGGCGATGCCGATCCGGCTGGCCTTCGATAACTGCGCCCGGCTGTTGGAAACGGTCTACGGACGGGTCGAGACGATGTTTAGCCGTTGCCCGTTCGGTCCGGAGAGTTACGGATGGGACGGGGCGCTGGAGGCCATCCTGGATAAAGACCAGCCCTATTTCCTCAAACCGAGCAACAACCTCTTCATGCCCGAAACCAACGGCTACGGCGAGTGGCTCGAAGCCCTGGTCGAAAACGGCATCCACACCCTGGTAATGGGCGGCTGCACCCTGAACAGCTGCCTGCGCGTTTCCGCCGTGGCAACCCGCAACACCATCCCCCGCGAAAAGCTGGACGTGGTGGTGGACCTTAGCCTGTGTGGCGCAAGGACCAGCAACTATCTGAACGCGGAGCAGTTCGGCGGGATCTCGCCGGTCGAGGCCGCCATGCGGGAGATGGCGGAGGGTGGGGTAATCGTCGCCGGGAGGGTGGTCTGGCATTAGAAGGCTGGTGGCCTTACCATGAACCGACTGCAAAATCGCCTTCCCGAGGAAGAAAAAGGGGTCGCGTCTACACATTTCATTTTATGGAAAATGTAGCCGCGACCCCACCCGTGCCTTTACTTCCTTTACTTCTTTTACTCACCGGGTAGATTTTTAATATTCATATTTATAATTCAAACTTTGAAGGGAGGCAATGTATGCGGGGAATGTCTACCGTGGTTTGCGCGATCGTAGGGGCCTTATTCGTTTTTTCGGTGACAGGGTGTCTTCGGTTTACCGACAAAACGCAGAGCCGATACGCAAGCAGTGTCGTCGATTATCTCTATCCCAAACAAGATGTGGCAGAGGTGCCGACGATCCCCCATCTGTCTTTGCCGTTGCGGGTCGGCGTAGCTTTCGTGCCGGAATCTTCCCGCATGTCAAGTGTTGAGCGCCTGACGGAAAAGGACAAGATGGATCTTATGCAGCGCATCTCCGGGGAATTTCGGAGCTTGCCGTTTGTCAAGGACATCGAACTGATCCCTTCGGCGTATCTTACGCCCCAGGGTAGTTTTACCAATCTGGATCAGATCCGGACTATGTACGGCATTGACGTCATTACGCTGCTTTCCATAGATCAGGTGCAGCATACCGACGAGGGCCTGTTGTCCCTGTCTTACTGGACTATTGTCGGCGCGTACGTGGTCAGGGGCGAAAAAAACGATACCAGCACCATGATGGATGCCGCGGTGTACGACATTGCCAGTCGGAAGATGCTGTTTCGCGCGCCGGGAACCAGCACCATAAAGGGCTCGGCTACCCTGGTGAACCTGTCCGAGCAGTTGCGCAAGGATTCGGCGGAGGGCTTCAGTCTGGCTGCAGACAACCTGGTGGTGAATCTGCACGATCAGTTGAAGCGTTTTCAGGAAAAGGTCAAGGAAAGGCCGCAGGAGTATGTGGTCAAGCATAAAGCCGGCTACACAGGGGGCGGCAGTCTGGGGGGCGCCTATGCTCTGACGCTTCTCGGTCTGGGGGGATTGGCGTTGTGGCGCAACAAAAAGCGATGAACTTGCGGGTTCCGGTGCTGACCTGCTTCATGGTCGGCAGCGCGCTGCTTGTCTATCGGTTTCCGCACCTGGGCGCCTTGCTGGCGTATGACCGGCAGGCGATTCTGGCGGGCGAATGGTGGCGGTTGGGCACCGCTCCGCTGGTGCATTTTTCCGCCAGTCATCTTGGATGGAACAGCCTGATTCTGGGTGCAGCCGGGTGGGCGGTGGAGGCCTTGGGCTACCGGCATTTCTGGTTGGTGTGCGCGGTGGCGGCGCTTGCTCCCGGTATGGTTTATATCCTGGTTGCACCGGAGCTGGCCGTTTATGGGGGGCTGTCGGGGCTGGCCAGCGGCGCCGTTGCTTATCTGTGTCTTGGCAACTTGTTCACAAAAGGGCCAAACCGTGTGCTTTGGATGGCTATACTGTTGCTTATGGTTGGTAAGATTATGGCCGAGGTTTCCCTGGACGTCCCCCTTTTTGCCCGACCGGACGGAGTGCCGTTCCGTGCTTTGCCGCTGGTACATGCCGCGGGTTTTTTCGGGGCGGCATGTGCCATGTTGTGGACGGTGAGGTCGAGAGGTCAGGATCCGCTGGAGGTCAGGGGGTGCTCGTAGACTACAATCGGGCCAGGGTTGCGAAACGGCAAGCCTGGCCCGATTTGCTCAAGGATTTTTCGCCTGCGGCGCTGGACGCATCATCCTCATTTTTCCTTTCGTAGTCATGATCTTCAATGTTTGACGGCTAAAACAGGTTGTAACCGCACGATCTGAAAGGAGTGGCAGGGATGCAACCGGTTCAGGATCTGCTCCATCGCATTCAATGGGACGAGGCTTTCGCCGACGCGGTTTTCGAGATCGGATATTACGACCGCATTGAAGACCGGATTGTTCTGGTCCCCTTTTCGGCGCTTCACTTCCCAAAGGCTGATCGTTTTGTCTTTGAGTTCTATGACAGCAGCGGTGGTGTTCGAAGCGTGCCGTTCCATAGGGTTCGGGAGGTTTATCGGGACGGGAAGTGCATCTGGAGGCGGGTTCACAATTAATTAAAGTGAGCCGTCACCCTAGGTCAACCCGGCTTCCTTGCGTGTTTCCGGAGCCGGATATTGCACGGCAAGAGCGGCCCTCCCCGATCGGGGAGGGCCGCTTGCGGTCAAGCCGCATCAGGTTCCGCAAAAGGTTTTATAGGGTTGATCGGAAGGAGCGGGCGGCTGGCGATACTCCGCATAGTCGGGGCGGTCGTCGTAGGGCCGGGACAGTACCTCCAGCAGCCGCTCCAGCAGTGAGAAATCGTGTCGCTCCTGCGCGGCGGCCAGGGCCTCTTCGACACGATGGTTACGCGGGATAAAAGCCGGGTTGTGGGCACGCATGAGTGTGCGGGAGGCCTCCGCGGATTCCTCCTGCCGTGTCAGGCGGGCCTGCCAGAGGTCGTGCCACGCGGTGAAGGCCGGATCGTGGAAAATCGCGACATCCGGCAGGGTTTCCAGCGCCAGATCGCGCAGGGTGTTGGTGTAGTCCGCACTGTTTTGGTACATGCACGTCAACAGGTCCTGTATCAAAGTCATATCGTCGTCCTCTTCATTGAAGAGTCCGAGTTTGGCCCGCATGCCGGCCAGCCTGAACCTGCGGAAAACCTCTGGGAACGTACTCAGGCTCTGATTGGCCAATTCAACGGCTTTTTCCTCTTCATCGTGCAGCAGCGGCAGCAGGGTTTCGGCAAGACGGGTCAGGTTCCACTGTACCATGGAGGGCTGCTTGCCGAATGCATAGCGGCCGCCCTGGTCGATGGAGCTGAATACGGTGGCCGGGTCGTAACGGTCCATGAATGCGCAGGGGCCGTAGTCGATGCTTTCACCGCTAAGGGCCATGTTGTCGGTGTTCAT
>DIKU01000075.1:13139-27105 GCA_002424645.1 Pelobacter sp. UBA5610
GCCTGCAACAGTTCGGGGAAATGACGGCAAATGGTGTACTCGGCGAGCGTGCGGATCCCCTCCAGGTTTCTTTGGGCCGCGAGGTACTCGAAGGTGCCAACCCGGATGTGGCTGGCGGCTACCCGTGTGAGGATCGCGCCGGGCAACGGGGTCTCGCGGTGTACCGGTTCGCCGGTAGCCACCACTGCGAGGCTGCGCGTGGTGGGGATGCCGAGTGCGTGCATCGCCTCGCTGATAATATATTCCCGCAACATGGGTCCCAGCACCGCGCGCCCGTCGCCGCCGCGCGAAAACGGCGTCCGTCCCGAGCCTTTGAGCTGGATGTCAAAGCGTTCGCCCGCGGGTGTGAGGTGCTCGCCCAGCAGGTGGGCCCGGCCATCGCCAAGCATGGTGAAATGCCCGAACTGATGCCCTGCATAGGCCTGGCAGATCGGTTGCGCACCTTCGGGGATGCGGTTGCCTGAGAAGACAGCGACTCCCGCGTCTCCTGCCAGGGCGTTGGTATTCAAACCCAACGTCTCGGCGAGTGAGCGGTTGAAAACCGCCATCTGCGGCGCACGTACCGGCGTGGGATCCAGGCGGGTGTGCAGGTAATCCGGCAGACGGGCATAACTGTTATCAAAATTCCAACCGTGGCTGGTTGTATTATTGGTGGTTGTCATAGGCCTCCGGAAAAGTGAAGGGATGAATTTTTGCACCTGTTTTCGGCACGGGCTAAAAATCATCGGGCGTCTGCATCCTTGCCGGGTGGAAAGTCAACGAAGGTGCAGCAAGCGTGTTTGCTTATGCATAGAGTCTATCGTACGGGCGAGGATTTAGGCAAGTTTTGGAGGTGCATGCGGTTTCAGGGGGGGACGGGATGAGGACTGCGCCCTGCGACATTCCGCCGTTGTGCTATCGGGCCGGATTTGTTACCATCGAGGGAAATCATTAATTGCATCAAATTCATCATCACGGAGGGAATCATGTTGGAAGATCAAGCGGTTCATGCCAGGGAGTCTGTCGCCGTTGCGCAGGCGGATACTTTTTTCCCCAAGGTTTACAACTGGATGACGGCAGGTCTCGGTCTATCGGCCGTGGTTGCGTTGCTGACCGTATCGAGTCAGGCCATGATGCAGTTGGTTTTCGGCAACCGGCTGGTATTTTTCGGACTGCTTATCGCCGAACTGCTGCTGGTGGTGACTCTGTCAGGGGCTATTCAGCGCCTCAGCGCAGCGGCCGCAACCGGATTTTTCCTTGCCTACTCCGCTCTCAGCGGTGTGACGCTGGCAGTCATCTTTGTCCTTTACACGCAGAGCTCCATCGCCAGCGCCTTCTTTGTGACGGCCGGAACTTTTGGCGCCATGAGCGTTTACGGGCATGTTACCCGCCGGGACCTGACCTCCTGGGGCAGTTTCCTGTTCATGGGGTTGATCGGCTTTCTGCTGGCGTCGGTGGTCAACATTTTTCTGCATAGCGAGACGATCTATTGGATCAGTACCTACTGCGGCATTCTGATCTTTGTCGGCCTGACCGCCTACGACACCCAGAAGCTCAAGGTGTTGGCGAGGGGCGGATTTGCCAGCAGCGAAGACCGGCACAAGGCGGCGATCCTCGGTGCCTTGAGTCTCTACCTTGATTTCATCAATCTTTTTCTGTTGCTGCTGCGGGTTCTCGGCCGGCGTCGGTGAGCGGGCGGCAGGGTTATCTTTGCCGGTTGATACAAAAGGGATGCCCCCGGTGTGGGCGTCCCTTTTTTTATACAGGGTGGGAGGGCGGTTCCAAACGCGTGACGCGTGATTCTGCGCAAAATGGCGGGATATATGATTCGTCAAAGTTTGTACGATGCGCCTCACCTTTCGAGGCTTTTTACCAGTGCGAGGCGGGCCTTTACGGGCAGATGATCCGATCCGCAGGATTCCTTCAAGGTTTCGGCGCTGACTGCGGAAAACTCCCGGTTGTAGAAAATATGGTCAATGCGCACCAGAGGCCAGGCCGGAAGAAAGTCATCCCAGGCGTGCAAGTAGGCCGGATAGGAAAGTCCGAAACCACGGCCGGCCTCCCAGTGGGCGTTGTGCAGATGCCGTGAGAGCATTTTATAGGTCTGGCTTTTATCGGTTGTATTGAAGTCCCCACCGAGGATGGCCGGTCCCGGTGCGGTCAGCACATGTTCCTGCAGCAGGGTTGCCAACTGCCGGTGGCGGGCTTTCCAATTGCCGCGCAGCGGGTGCACATTAAACACGGTCACTGCACCGGCAGGGGTGGCAACTTCCACCGCTTGCACCTTGGCCAACTTTCTGTCGGTCATTTGTTGCGTCACCGGATAGGGGCTTATTACCGCCTGCATCACCCGTGGTGCATAGGCGACATGCCATTTCCTGCTGGCTCCGTTGGACGATTCCTCCAGGGCAAGAGTCAGTTCCCGCAATTGGTTCGGCATGATTTCCTGCAACAGCAGGATGTCAGGATGGTGTTCCCGGATAAGTTTCGCAGCGGGCAACAGGGACTGGTTTTCGGACCAGACGTTAAAGCTCATGACTTCGAGGAATACATGATTGCCGGGGGGCGGGGCATGGTTGGGTAGAAACAGGGGCAGGTAGCTTACGCCTATCGCAAGAGCCGGTGCAGCCAGAGCTATCGACAGCCAGACGCGTCGGAACAGGATTGCCGGTATCAGCCCGGCCAGCAGGGATAAAAACACCCATGGCAACAGGTAGCGGGTCAACCGCACCAGTAATAGTCTATCCCCCGTGGTCCAGGCCAGAAGCAGGCAGGCGGACATCGTCAGGGCGTACAGCCAGACACTTGTCCAAAACCACATGCACAGGATCTGCATCGTCCATCGGAATGTTCGGGACAGTGCCAAGGTCATCCTCTGAAAAATTCTCGAAAGCATGGAGATCTCAGGTTGATAAAGTGTTTATGGACTGGCGGGATGGGGCGAGTATCCTGCGCGTCATGGATGCAACTCTCGCATCAACCTTTCCCGGACATACCGACTCCACCCACAATCTCACCGCAGTCGGGACATTTAGCGCCCGGCTTGATAGCGTTCTCGATGATGTTGAATCCGAGGCGGCGGAGCAATATCCGGTCGCAGCCGGGGCAGGTGGTGTTGGTCTCTTCCGCTACGTTTCCCAGATAGATATGTCGCAATCCAGCCTCATACCCGAGTTCCTGGGCCCAGTGCAGCGTTGTAACCGGGGTAGGAGGCACGTGGTGCATGCGGTAGTGAGGGAAAAAACGGCTGATGTGCCAGGGGGTATCGGGTCCCAGTTCCCGACTGATGAATTCTACCAGTTCCTTGAGCTCTGCCGGGTCGTCGTTGATGCCGGGGATGATCAGGGTGGTTACTTCAAGCCAGATGCCCTGGGCTTTTATCTTTATGAGGCTGTCGAGTACCGGCTGCAGCCGGGCTCCGATATGGCGGCGGTAGGTTTTGTCCCGAAAAGCCTTGAGGTCGACGTTGGCGGCATCGAGCCAGGGGTGGGCGGTGTCGAGCATCTCCGGGGTCATGTAGCCGTTGGTGACGTACACGTTGGCCAGCCCGGCGTCCCTGGCCAGGCGGGCGGTGTCGTGGGAGTACTCGAAGAAGATGGTCGGCTCGGTATATGTATAGGCGATGGAACGGCAGCCGGCGAGTTGCGCCTCGGATACGATCTGCTCCGGGGTGGCCGGATAGCCGCCGATCAGGTGCTGGTCACGCGGCATCTGGGAGATTTCCGAGTTCTGGCACCATTCGCAGCGGAAGTTGCAACCGGGGGTGGCGATGGAATAGGACAGGGAGCCGGGGTGAAAGTGGAACAGCGGTTTTTTCTCGATCGGGTCGACCGCCTGACTGATGGTGCGGCCGTAAACCAGCGTGTAGAGTGTCCCCTCGCGGTTTTCCCGCACTTGGCAGAGTCCCTTATGCCCATCGGCAATAGTGCAGCGGTGGGCGCACAGCTGACAGCGAACCCGGCTGTCGGCAAGCTTTTCGTAGAGCATCGCTTCTTTCATTGGTGGTCCTCCCATGTAGTCGGATCTGATTTCCAGTTTATCAGCTTCTGCTGAATTTTCGGGAGCGGATGGGGTAAAACTGCAGGGTCGACCATGAAGTGATTGAGGTCGGTTCTGCGATGATCGTCGTGAATAGCCCTGGAGGAGCACTTTTAATTCCAATACAACAGGGATTGGCGTGATATTTACAGGGAACGACTGGAATCTTAATCGGGAATTTTATCCCGAGCATTCTGAATATCCTTGTTTAATAAAAAGGAATCCGGTTAGGGGTTTGTGCCGGGGTTACTCCTTGCCTGTATCCGCTTTTATCTGCGTTGCTTGAGGTTGTGATTCTGATCGTGGTCCCGTGCGTTGCGGAAACTATGAAAAACGGCAAAAAACTGATAACGTAAGAGACAGGCATGTTACGCAGATTCAGGAGAAAAACCATGCAACCAAAAGCCAGAGCGATCATCATCGATGACGATGCTTCCTGTCGACTTTTACTGGAAACGCTGCTTAAACAGAGAGGCTACGAGGTGGTCAGTCTTTCCGATCCGACGGCTTGCCCGCTTTATGCCAGTTCGCAATGCACCTGCCCTCAGGATTTTGCTTGCGGCGATTTTTTGTTGACCGATAACCGGATGCCGCGCATGACCGGCATCGAGTTTGTAGAACGCCAGACGTTGCGGGGATGCAAGGGGATTGTCGGCAACAAGGCAGTCCTGTCCGGAACCTGGGGGGAGGATGAATTGGCCCATGCCGAGCGGCTTGGTTGCCAGGTGTTCGACAAACCCTATAATTTCAAACAAATCATGAGCTGGCTGGAAGAGAGGGAGAAACAGATCCTGCCGGGGCGCAAACTGGTGGTTTTCGACAAGAACCATTACGACCTCTAAACAAAAACCCTATCGATTTTTTTTGATTCTTTAGTACAAACAACGACGCAGGAGTCCCCGATGGCTGCAACGGTATCCGTGGAAATCTTCATTATCGGCAATGAAATCCTCAACGGCGAAATTCAGGATACCAATACCCACTGGTTGTGCAGGGAAATCACTCAGTTGGGAGGGAAGGTAGTGCGTAGTACAGTCCTTGGCGACGATCTTGAGGTCGTGGCCGAGGCTCTACAGGCGGCACTGGCCCGGCATACGCGGGTGATTCTGACGGCCGGCGGCCTCGGCCCTACCGCTGACGATCTGACCCTTGCGGCAGTGGCCAGGGGGGCCGGTGTGCCGCTGCAGTTGCATGAGCAGGCGCGGCAGATGATTCGGCAGAGCTACGATGATCTGCATGCCAGGGGTATCCTGGATGTCGGGGGGCTGACTCCGGCCAGGGAAAAAATGGCCTGGTTGCCCGAAGGTGCCCGTACGCTGGTGAACCCGGTCGGTACCGCTCCCGGCGTGTTGCTGCAGGTCGCTGAGACCACCATCATCAGTCTGCCGGGGGTGCCACCGGAACTGAAGGGGATTTTCAGCAGCTCCATGCAGCCGTTCTTGCATGAAACATTTGAGGGCGGCCTCTCAGCCCTGCACACCCTGACGGTGCGGTGCAACGATGAATCGTTGCTGGAGCCGGTGCTCAGCCGTGTGGTGCCGGCGCATCCCGGCGTGTACATCAAGTCTCTGGCTACCCGGCCGGGCGAGATGGCGGAGCTGGATATCTTTGTCACCGCCACCGGGTCTGACCGGTCGACGGTACAGGCCCTTATCGACGCGGCCGTCAGCGATCTCAAAATGGGGATTGCCGGTTTGGGCTTTTCCCTTCAGGATAAATAAACCTTTTCAGATTAATACCTTCTGCGCTGCGGCTGTATTGCCGCAGCCGCGGAGTCCATTCCGCCATTTTTGTCTTTTTCCGCCACCTCATTTCAATCCTTGCTAAACATTTTTCTTTTTTCGCAAGGGGATCATGCCCGGCAGCTTGCCATCTTGTACAATGGATAACACAAGGAGGTGAAGCATGATTCCCAAACGTGTACTCGGTAAAACCGGTGTGGCCGTGACCTGCATGGGTCTGGGTGGCGAGGGAGTGTTGCGCAGCTTCGGTCGCGCTCAGGAGGCCAGGGAGCTGATAGCCCGCGCCCTCGATCGAGGTGTGACTTATATGGAGTCGGCGAGGGCTTATTCCGGCAGCGAGGCCTATTATGGAATGGCGCTGGGTGAGCGGCGCAAGGAGGTGTTTCTGGCCAGCAAGTCCCATGATCGCACCGCCGGCGGGGCCTGGACGCAGCTGCATGAAACTCTGGAAAACATGCGGACCGAGTGGCTCGATTTGTGGCAGGTGCATGATGTGCGTACGCAACGGGATCTGGAGACGATTTTCGGACCGGGCGGGGCCATCGAGGCTTTTGAACGGGCCAGGCGCGAGGGCAAGGTGCGGTTTGTCGGCGTCACCGGCCATGAAAACCCGGACATCCTGTTGCAGGCTTTCGACCTGTACGATTTCGACACGGTACTGATGCCGGTCAATCCGGCCGAACCGGCCTGGGCCAGTTTTCCCGAAACGGTGTTGCCCGAAGCCGAGGCGCGAGGCATGGGGATCGTCGGCATGAAGGTGTTGTGTCGCGGCTTTGGCCTGCAGTTGCCCGGTTTGCAGACTCCCGCCCCCTGGTTGCGCTATGCCCTGGCGCAGGGCGTGTCGACCATGGTCGTCGGCTGCGACGATCCGCTGCAGCTGGAGCAGAATATCGCCGCCTGCAACGAGCCGCCCATGACCGCGAGCGAGTGCCGCAAACTGGAGGCCGCGGTGGCACCCTGGGCGAGGAAGTTGATGTATTATAAGCCGTAAGTTATCAGTCGTCAGTCTCAAGGCTGGCCATGTTCAGAGTTTTTTGTGTATCTGACCAGCTCGCCTACTTTTTCGGGTAAACCAAATGCCTCATCTTTCGTCTAAACTATCAAAAGAAGCCTACTCCCCCTGAAGATCGGTACGAATCCCTGTGAAATTCACGTGACGTCCGAAGGGGAAAACGCAGACATGCTATTGGCGGCATCTGCAGGGAGATCGATCATGAGATGGATGGCAGTGGTATTCTCGGTAATGATGACAACCTTGTGCGGGACAGGGCTGGTCTTCGCGCAGCCCATCGAAACACTCGATGAACCGGAACAGTTGGCTATGTCGGATACCTTGCAATACGCCCTGGAGAACAATCCGAGCAACGAGGTTTCCAATTGGGTGAATCCCGATACCGGCCGTTCCGGAGCGGTTGTGCCGGTAAAGACTTTTACCAATGAGGCAGGCCTGCCGTGTCGTGAATTTGTCACTACGATCGTTATCGGTGGCAAGGAAGAGCAGGGCTATGGGACCGCCTGCCGTCAGCCGGATGGTTCGTGGCAGATCGTGACCGATGAGGAAGATACCGTTGCACCGGAAGCTCCGGCCAACGTCTATGTTTACACGCCGCCGGAACGGTATGTTTATGTCTACCCCGACATGTACTACAATTATCCATCGAGTTTCTACTATCCGTACAATATTTATCTCAGCTTCAGTTACGTTTTTCGTAGAGGTAGCTTGTATTACGGTGCTTATTATCTGGACGGCCCGAGTTTTCGCTACCGTTATCCGGTGTATGTGAGGTCGCGGGTTTATATGGGACCACGGATTTTCTCACATCATCGCTGGTTTTATCGTCCTGCGGTGCACTATCGCCATGTTGTGAGGCCGCCGGTCCATCATGACCGCTATGGATACCGAAATAGGGACGTCACAAGGCCTGTTTATCGCGAGCGGCAGGAATATCGCCAACGCCAGATTCTTCAACGGGAGAATACCATCCGGCAGGAACAGCACCGCCAACCTGCGGTGTCTACCGAACGGCAGCGTCAGATCCTTAGGGAGCAGGAGCGGAATCGGCAAGATCCGCGCCGTCAGCCTGCGGTGAACATGGAACGGCAACGCCAGAGCCTGCAACAACATGATCGCAACCGGCAGGATTCCCGTCGCCAACCGGCCGTAAATGTGGAATCCCAGCGCCAAAGATCAGGGGAGAAACAGCAGGTTCAACCGCAGCAGCGGCAACAAAGACAGCCCGGGATGAATATGGAACGGCGGATGCCAGAGACCCAGCAACGTTCTCCCTATGCGGGTCAGGAGCGTGAAAGACAACAGGTACACGGGGAAGGAAACTGGTCTCGCCAGGACGGTACGCGTCAGGAACAAGGTCTTTACGATGGGGGGCAACGCAGTCGTTAACAGATGTTACCCTGTGTAGGTACCGCACAGAGGGAAAGACTATCCGATTCGAATCGCCCGACCGGCATGTCCGGTCGGGCGGTTTTGTATGGTCTATGTAACCGTATGGTTATTCCATCCGAAGATATTTTCATTTTTTTTACACAGTTCCTCCATATTGACATGGTATCTGTTTGCCTTAAGAACGCTTTCGATCACTTATCATCACTTCTCGTCCTGAGGCTTATGACTATGGATTATCCAGATTTTCATGGTAAGAGTATCTGGGTTCTCGCACATCAGGATCAACCGGACCCATCCGTTCTGGAAGATCTTATGATGGGGGGATATCAACTGCAACCGGCCGCCATCCGTAAGAGTTCCCCACTGCATCCGCCGCAGGGGACCGACCTGGCGCTGTTGGATCTGGCCGTCTCAACCCAGGATGCCATGACGTCTATTATGCGTCTGCGAGAGGATTATCAAGGGCCGTTGGCGGTACTGGACGAGCACTCCAATGAAAGGCGTCATATCCTCGCGCTTGAAATCGGTGCCGATGATTACCTGCAGAAGCCTGTCAGTTCCACGATGCTGTCGGCGCGCATTGAAGCTTTGCTGCGCCGTTACCAGTTTACGGATGTCGAACCGCATGCGGTAATCAATCTGGGCGACCTCGCCATTGACGCCACCCGCAGGGAAGTGACTCACGCAGGGCGGATCATTCCTCTAACCACCGTTGAATTTAAACTTCTCTGGCATCTTGCCAGAAATGCAGGGTCGATTGTCAGTCGTAACGATATTCATATGGCTCTTTACAATCGGGAATATAACGGCATTGATCGTTCTGTCGACATGTACATTTCCCGGGTGCGGAAAAAATTGAACGACAACCCCGCCAACCCCAAATTGCTCAAAACGATACGGGGCGACGGTTACCTGCTTGTCTCCTGTGCCGCATGATTGCTTTTTGTGACGCTTTATCAGGGGGGGCATTGGTGCTCCCCTCTTTCCGTTTGGCCTTGTTCATCCGCACATATCCCGCCTTTGCCCATCGTTTGGCCCTTAAAACTTGCTTTTGATTTCCCAGCTGCGCTAGATTGATGCAGGCATTGTCGGGAGAGGGTTATCCCATCCATGTCGTTGTATCTATTCAATTTTCTTTGGAGGGGTATCTTTATGCCGATCCGTTGGGATGTCAGGGAACATCTGTCTCTGGGAAAATACGTGACCCGCTGGTTTCTCATGACTTTGCCGGTGGCAGCTCTGGTGGGGTCTGCGGTGGCGCTTTTTTTATGGCTGCTGCACGAAGCCACGGTATTGCGCTGGGAATTCCCCTGGTTGCTTTACTTTTTGCCGTTGGCCGGTATCGCTATCGTGGTGACCTATACCCGCTACGGTAAAAACTCCGACGGGGGCAACAACCTGGTGATGGAGCAGATCCACCAACCGGGCGGCGGCATCCCCTTGCGCATGACGCCGCTGGTCCTGCTCGGCACCGTCATTACCCACCTGTTTGGCGGTTCGGCCGGGCGAGAAGGAACGGCGGTCCAGATGGGCGGCAGTATCGCCCAGGTGTTTGTCAATCCGTTCAAACTCAATGAGGGGGATACCCGGATACTGCTTTCCGCAGGGGTTGCGGCCGGGTTCGGAGCCGTTTTCGGTACGCCTCTGACCGGTGCGATTTTCGCGTTGGAGGTCTTGGCTCTCGGAAGTATGCGCTACAATGCCCTGATCCCATGCCTTATGGCCAGCGTCATGGGGGACTTTTTCTGCACGGCATGGGGCATCGGTCATACCCAGTATCACATCGGCAATGCGGCCATGCAGATCGTTCTGCCCGACTTCCATATCGACCCGCTGTTGGCGGGCAAAATCATCCTGGCCTCGGTGGCTTTCGGTCTGGCAGGTTTCCTCTTCGCCGAGATTACGCATACTTTTCAGCGGATTTTCAAGCAGCTGGTCAAAGTCTACTGGCTGCGGCCGGTTGTCGGAGCGGCTCTGGTGCTCGGAATTACCTGGATGCTCGGTACCCGCGACTATCTGGGCATCGGTGTGACCACCGCCACGGGCGAGGGGGTCTCCATCGTGAATGCTTTTACCGCCGGTGGAGCCACCTATTGGAGCTGGTTCTGGAAGTTGCTGCTAACCGCCATTACCCTGAGCTCCGGTTTCAAGGGCGGCGAGGTGACCCCGCTGTTTTTTGTCGGTGCCACTCTCGGCGCGGCGTTGGCGAATCTTCTTGGTGTACCGGTCGATCTGCTGGCCGGGATCGGTTTTATCGCCGTGTTTGCCGGAGCCACCAACACCCCGCTGGCCTGCACCATCATGGGGGTGGAACTGTTCGGTTCGCAATACCTGATCTATTTCGCCACCGGCTGTTTTTTTGCTTATCTGTTCAGCGGTCATTCCGGCATTTATCTGTCGCAACGTATCGGTTTTGCCAAGGGTAATCATTTGGACCATGACGATCAGAGTTGCCTGCGCAGCATTCGCGAAGATCGGTCGTCGCTGTTTTCAAATCTGTTTAAGCCAAAGGATCGTTCATAGGTTTTTCGGGGATCAGCGCTAGGAAAATCGCAGAAACGAACCTAAGCACGACACATTAAGACCGCGGGGGCGCGCCCCCGCCCGGCGCCTTACTTTGCTCCGGCGGCGTCACAGGGTGAACTCGAAAGCAAAAACGAAGACAACCGCCAAAGCGTTTATCAAATCCTGCAGCGCCGGTGCAGGCGACGGCTGTGCTGCGAGCTGTGCGCATCACCTCTGCTGAAAAATGCGACCTACGCAGATGCGCCGCTTGTCATTTGCAGTTCCGGTAATTTGACGCAATCAACTTGGCGTCAGACATAACGACGAAGCCAGGCCATTTCTTTGGATACTTTCTTTGGGGCCTTGCAAAGAAAGTATCCCGGCTGCCGGCCGGGACCGGCGGTGTTGAAGTTAAGGTTTCAAGACTTCCAACCACCAAATACCAACTTCAAGACCGCGGGCTTGCACCCCGTGCAATATAAAACTTCCCTTCTATCTTTTTGCTCAAAAAACAGGCATTGCCTGTTTTTCAATCTTCGTCATTCTCTCCTCCTTCCATGTAACATGCCGAAAAAACGCAATATTAAAGGATGGCAGGAGTTTTGCTTTATATAACTCCGTAACATCTGCCCCGTTCTCTCTGAGGGCTTTTTCCCCCTGTTACGAAAAGGAATCAGGCCTTGGCAAATAAACCGAAAATCCGCGAACTGCTCGACGAGAGTGGTTGCGCGCACAACAAGACCAAAAAGTCCGGCTGCAATGCGACGGTTCCCGGTGCCACAACCGGTGGCTGTGCATTTGAGGGGGCGCAGATCTCGCTGTTTCCCTATGCCGATGCCGCTCACCTGGTGCATGGTCCCATAACCTGTGTCGGCGCTTCCTGGGAAACCCGCTTGACCCGGACCAGTTGGCCGGGTCGCGACTTGACGCAGATGGGGTTCACCACCGGAATCTCCACCAATGACGTGGTGTTTGGCGGGGAAGAGAAACTGCGGGCATCCATCGACTACATCATCGAGCATTACTCTCCCCGGGCGGTGTTTGTCTACAGCACCTGCGTAACCGCCATGATCGGCGACGATATCGATGCCGTGTGCCGTCAGGCGCAACAGGACTACGGTATTCCCATGGTGCCGGTGCACGCACCCGGTTTTGTAGGCAGTAAGAATCTTGGCAGTCGCCTGGCCGGCGAGGCGGTGTTGACCAATCTGATCGGCACCCTGGAACCGGAGGTGACGACCCCCTTCGATATCAATCTGATAGGCGACTACAACGTCACCGGCGATATGTGGCAATACACTCCGTTGCTCGATGAACTCGGTATCCGGGTGTTGTCCACTCTGAGCGGGGACGGCAGGGTGGCGAATATCCGCACCGCCCATCGCGCCAAGCTTAACGTGCTGGTGTGCGCCAAATCGTTGATCTCTTTGCCCCGCAAGCTGCAGGAGAAATACGGCATCCCTTATATCTCGGTGTCGTTTTACGGTAAGCGCGATACCAGTGCCAGTATTCTTGCCATCGCCGAAGCACTGGGCGATGCGGATCTCATTGCTCGTACCCGGCAGTTGATCGCTCGCGAGGAGGCCCGTTTGGAGCAACTGCTCAAGCCTTATGAAGAAGTCTTCCGTGGCAAAAAGGCGGTGTTGAATACCGGCGGCAACAAGTCGTGGTCCATCGCTTCGGCATTGCAGGATCTCGGGATCGAGGTGGTGGCGACCTCGGTGAAAAAAGCCACCGAGGCCGACAAGGAAAAGGCCCGTGAGTATCTGGGGGATAATGGGGTTCTGATGACCAACCCGGGTGCCGAACAGGCTAAAATTATCGACCAAACCGGTGCCGACTTGCTGTTGGCCGGCGGCCGCAGCCTGTATACGGCCATCAAGAAAAAGATTGCGTTTGCCGATGTCAACCAGGAGAAAAAAAAGAGTTACGGCGGTTACGACGGACTGCTCAACCTGGCCGAAGATTTGAAGAACGCTTTGGAAAATCCGGTATTTAAAAACGTTGCGAGGAGGGCGCCGTGGGAGAAGTAAGCCATAAGATCGAAAAACCGCTGCAGGTTAATCCCATCCGGTTGTCTCAGCCCATGGGTGCGGTTCTGGCCTTTCTTGGCATCGACGGCTGCATGCCGCTGATGCATGGCGGGATGGGCTGCACCTCCTTCACCAAGGTGTTTTTGACCCGTCATTTCTGCGAGCCGATCGCCATTCAGACCACGGCGGTTACCGATGTTACCGCGATTCTGGATGGTGGAGACAGCAGCATCGTTGAAGCGGTGCATAACATTACCAAAAAGGTTGCTCCCAGTCTCATCGGCCTGCATACCACCGGTCTTACCGAAACCAAGGGGGATGACATTCGCGGAGCTGCCAAGCAGGTTGATTTTCCCATCGTTTATGTGAATACCGCCGATTACGAAGGGGGCCTGGAAAGCGGTTGGGGCAAAACGGTCAAGGCCATCATCGAGCAACTGGTGGAAACCCGTTCGGAGGTTCGGGCCGATAAAGTGGTGCTGTTGCCGCATGTTTCCATGCAGCCGATTGAAGTGGAAGAACTCAAGGATTTCATCGCTCAGTTCGGTTTGGAGGTGGTGGCGCTGCCGGATTTGTCCACCTCGCTGGACGGACACCTGGGAGAGAAGCAGAGTGCCCTGAGCAGCGGTGGCGTCAGCGTGGAGGAAATATTTTCGTTGGGTGATGCCGGTGCGGTGATCTCCATCGGCGCGTCGACGCAATTAAGCGCGGAGGCTTTGCTGAAGAAGAATCCCGCCATGCAGCATATTTCCCTTTCCCATGTGCAGGGCTTGGCTGCCACCGATATCCTGGTGGAAAAATTGCTGGCGCTGACGGGCGTGACACTGCCGCCGCCGAGCGTGGTGCGCTGGCGCAAACGGTTGCAGGATGTCATGCTGGACAGCCATTTTTCATTGGGACAGACCCGCGTAATGGTAGCCGGGGAGCCGGATTTTGTGGTGGGGGCCTGTCAGGCGCTGTCGGAGGCGGGTGCCCGTATCAGCCTTGTTGTGGCGACGGTGGATTCCCCGCAACTGGAATCGATCAAGGCGGCCAAGGTTATGGTTGGCGATCTGGAGGATGCTGAAAGGTTGCAGGCCGGATACGATCTTATCATCGGAAACTTTCATACCGAGGCTCTTGCCCATCGGTTCGGTAAGGCTTTGGTGTTACGCGGCTTTCCCTGTTGGGAGGTGGTCGGTAACCAATTGAAGAATGATCTGCTGTATGAAGGCGGGGCGTATTTTCTTTGCGAGGCGGCCAACGCCGCCGAGGCGATGCGGATG
>DIKU01000094.1:0-1107 GCA_002424645.1 Pelobacter sp. UBA5610
CTTTATGCGTTTTAGTAATTCCTGAGGCTGCATTATCTTTCCTTTTTATGAGGTTTTGCGCGGAAAGTGTCACGGCTACCGGACACCCCGGGAGATCTTCGATGAAGCCCTGAGTGTTGCACTAGTAAATTGAATCTGCTAATCATTGGACTATTTCGGGACACAGTATACTCAATTTTTAGAAATTAATACACTGTCCCCGGAATTCCTCCATTCGTGCAGGCCGGCAGCCTGATAAAAACGTCGAAGAGCATGGACGATTCCGATTGGATGAGAAGCGTTCCGCGGGGGACCCGGGTTTCCTTTACGGTCGTGCTGGTACTTTCGCTAACGGCAGGGTGGGGGTTGCATCATTATTTTCCGGGGTCGTAAAGATCCTTGAATTATTCAAGGGTTAATCAGAAGAAAAGGCGTTGACTTTCCACGCATCGAAAGGATTTGTTATGTATCGTTTTGTGTTGATTCTCTGCATTTTGTCCCTGGGCTTGGCAACCCCTGCCATGGCTGTCGACACCGGGAGGAAGCTGGCATTGCTGGAATCCGCCGTCGCCGGCGACGCGAACGCTCAATATGAGTTGGCGATGATCTACGAGGAAGAGGCGTACGAGCAGAGCGAAGATCCGTTCGAGCCGGAACCCGAACTATGGGAAAAGGTGCGCCACTGGTGCGAGGCGGCTGCTGACCAGGGGCATTTTGATGCCAAGCGCGCTCTTCTGCAGAGGGTCTATGATCCGAGTTTAGGTGAAGAGGAAAGCCGCAAATGGTACAAGCTTGCACAGGAAATGGCCGAGCGCGGTGATAAGGTGGCTCAGTATCTGTTGGCGGAAATGTACTTCGCAAAGTGTCTGGGTGAGGTATTGGAGGCTGGCGACAGCCCGGCTCGTTCCGACTCCACCGAACCGGCGCTACGCTGGTACAGCAGGCTTCTCGACGGGCTGAAATCCCACCAAACGGTGATTCTGTCGAAGCTGGAGACGCGTGACCGAGAGGTGACGGTCGATAATGTCAACGAGAAACTGGCATATCTAAGAAAGCTGGCTCAATGACCCCTGATGGCAGCAATGCAAAGAAGGACCAGATCTCAACTTTTGACAAAAATGTTGAGGC
>DIKU01000094.1:1206-3485 GCA_002424645.1 Pelobacter sp. UBA5610
CATCATCGACCTTGCCACAGGGAAGCAGCCGCTCTAGCCGGAATACGAGGATGTCTACGACCTTGAACGACTGCGGGGTCAGCTGATCCGGCAAGGAAATGAGGGGGTTAAATCTTCCTTGTTGATATGTGTTCACATGGATTAAGATCTGCGCTAATGCGTTGGCGCGGATTTTTTTGTCGTTGGCGCTCCATAATTACTTTATTACCCCGTATGTGATTTGCAGGAGATAAATAAACCAGTGAGTGCCTCCAGGGAAGTTGAACGTGAGTTGGGCATAATATTGCCTGATCTGTATAAAAATATTTTGGATAATCCTCCTTTCTCAAAAAGCGAGGATTCTTCTATTTACTATTTAATAACCGATCCACAGAGACTCGTTGAAGTTAACAACGTATACAAAATGAACCCGGAAGATCTTTCCGATATCGATAATGGCAGGTTTTTCGGGCGACTTAAGAGGATTTTGTTTCAAGGCTCTAAAAAAAGAATATTGGCGCAACGTAAGAAACAGTATAAAGACTGGGTAGAGACAAAGAAGTTTGTTATTGGTAATGATGGCGGTGAGGAAATATTTTACATTTATCTCAACAAACCGAAATGTCCTGTATACGTGCACGAGATTGAAACAGGAAACTCATACTATAAATTCGATTTAATCTCCAGGTACATCAATGATATCGATGCATTAAATGAACTTTGAAATGGATTCCATTTCTGGCCGGAAGAAAAAATTGGGACAGATCTATTTTCGTGTATAGCGGTCGGACCTGACCAACCGATTGGCATCGTGTTGTTTTTTTGGCTGTAAATGGCCATTTAAAGGGTGCTGGCAGGCCGTTACTTTAGGCTACGGCCCTTTTAGGTAATGAGAAGCATTGCATGCGGAATTGTCGGTATAACGGCCCATGTGATTTCCGGGGAGATATTACCCAGGGGGGCTTTTCCCCAAAATCATCGGGGCGTGACGTGTTCGGCCTGTCCATGAACCCGGAAAGCCCGGTAACCCTGGGGCATTCGAGGATCACGATCATCGACCTTGCCACAGGCAAGTAGCCGCTTTACTCGAAAGACGGGGACAACGTCCTCGCAAGGACTTCTATGCGTCGTTTCGCCAATGTTTATATCGTCCTGTTTTTGATCGATGCCGGTCTTTCGTTGATCGACGAACTGTTGACGCTATGCGTTGCATACCTGCCAGTTCTCTCCATGGTTCGCAACGTTGTTGCTTTACTGGTGATCGGTCTTTCCCTGGTATTTTATGTTTTTATGGGAATCGACCGGAGGTTGCCGAAACGGATTTTTTTGCCGTTGACCCTGTACGTCTTCTGGTGTTCCCTGATGCTGTGGCCATTGTCGGGCATGATTCCCCGCGAATCCCTGGGGTTGGCGGCAGCTATCGGACAGGTTGCCATCGGTGGGGGCGCTCTGGTTATGCTGCGCCGTTCTTATGCAAGCAATCTGCTGCGTGCCGAGGTTTTCCGGCGGCCGCTTTTCGGTTGGCGCAATACCCTGGTCTTTGCGGGAGTCAACTTGTTGTTGCTCCCTCTGGTACTGATCTATGCGTTGATGGCGACGGCAGGTTACTATCTCGACCAGCAGACCGCCGGTTTTATGCGGCTGAGTCCGGTCGGCATCTACGCGTCCGATTGCAGTTATCATGACGACGGCAAGGTGATCCGCCTGGTCGCGATGATGCACATCGCCCGCAAGGGGTATTACCAGGAATTGGTCGCTTCGCTGCCGACGGAAGGGACGATCATTCTGGCCGAGGGGGTGACCGATCGGAACCGGCTGCTCAAAAGCCGGTTTCAGTACGGCAAACTGGCTAATCTGGTCGGCCTCAGTTCCCAGGAGACGATGAAACTTGACGGCAATCTGCTCGAACTGGACGATCTGGAACCGGTGAATGAACGCGAGCGGGACGCGACCAAACCGGATATCGTGCAGGCCGACGTGGACATCAGCCGCTTTGCTCCGAAGACAATCGAGTTTCTCAACGTTCTCGCCAGTAATCTGCTTGGTGACAAGCCCTTGGCGCAGGGGGTTGCGGCATATCATGACTGGGCGCAGGCCCATGGAACCCCGGAGGTGATGTCGGGGGTAATGGACGATATTTTATACAAACGCAACGAGGTGGTCATCGACGCCCTGCAGCGGAGCCTGGATCGTTACGACACCATCATCGTCCCCTGGGGTGGAATGCACATGCCGGCCATCGAGGCGGCGGTGCTGGATCGGGGTTTTGCTCCCAGGGAAAAAAAGGAGCGGTTGGTGTT
>DIKU01000018.1 GCA_002424645.1 Pelobacter sp. UBA5610
TGCCAATCATCAAACACGTGAAAATGATGTCGTGACCGGCACTGTGCGGCAATTCCAATAGATTCCGAGGCTGCGTACAGGTTGGTTGGGTCAATGCCAAAGGCTTGCTGTATAGCCTCGCGTATGCGTGGAGTGAGTGGGTCGGCAGAGCACATGATCCCCTTGGGGTGGATGTCAAGTTTGCCCTTTAGTTGCTCCTGTGCCAAAAGACCTATTCCCGAAGCATATCCACCAAGGAAATCCGGCTGAAACGCGTTCAATCTCGCCAGTGCGTTTTCAAGGGGCGCGTTAATGTCAAGCCGCAACAAATCAAAAAGGAATGAAGGTGCTGCTTGCGCCAGGCTTATGCCTGCATAATGACCATCCACCACGCCAATAAACGCAAGTTTTTGTTTTCGCACCGGATTAATCTTGGTCTTTGTGACTCTCGTAAGGATGAGCGCTTTGAGTGTGGTCCAGTCTCTTGGGCCGTATACGAATATCCCCAGTTTTCCCGTTGAACCGGAAGAGTGGACTATCTGGAATCGTCCCTGGAACTTTTTGCCATGATTTCGTGGATCCGCGACAAAACTTTCGAGTTCCTTTCTTTTCAGACCGGAATCGCACACCAGACTATCAAAATTATCCATCATGATGTTTTTTGTAATGATGGGCAAATCAGAAAGTTTAATCGTGGGAATATCCTTCAGTGTTATTCCGTGGGACCTATAGTAATTTTTGTAAAAGGTGGAATGGGTCAAAGCATGCCTTAACAATTTTTTCAGGCGCGCCTCTTGAAGAGCTTCAATGGCATTTCTGTCAAAGCTTTCAGCTTTTTTAACAGTCATCCATTTGAAGAGAAGGTAGATTATTGATTCATGGTAGATATCCCTTATGTTTTTCACGTGATATCCTCCTTTTTAAACTTTTTGCGTCACCGCAACATTTCATGCCTGGATAAAGCTTTGTTTTTCCACTGGTTATCCTTGGCCCCGGCTTTTTATTGACATCCACGCATTCACAGAATGGTTGGTTGGACAAAATAAACAAAAAGGCCGAGTGTACCGAATAAAATTATCCTTCGGCAGCTCGGCCATCTTCGGAATCGAAGACCCGCCGCTTTCCGTCCCTCCCTTACGGGAGGTTTGGTTTTGTCGGGATTTTGAGCTTTTATTTTTAATTAATATCACCGATGGCGGGGGAGTCAATGAGTCTGCATTGGACGTGGCAGGATCTTTTTCTGCGTGAACCTTATGCCCCCATCGATGGGCGCAAAAAGCCCGCTCGGTTCGATGTTCCGATATCCATTTTTCCAATTGTCACGCGCTGTCGGCGCATTGGTGCGACGGACTTCGTCCCCCAGGTCTGGCTTATTCGGCATGATTGGTGGGAGGTTATGCCAGTCCTGGCTAGACAGGCTTAATCAGGTATTGTCCAAGCTTGGCGGGAACAAATCGGGGGTGATCGCGGAATTTAAAGGGATAACCCTTTGTTTCGCATTCATACGGTCATGAACGTTGGGTGTCTAACCATTGAAAGGTCATTTATTACGTTTGCAAAGCGGAACTTTTTATCGGGAAGAAAAGGCGCTATCGAGGTTCAGGTTCCCCAAATTTGAAAAGGCCCACCCCGGTTTGGAGGGTGGCCCTTTTAAGTGTATGTTGTCGCAGCGTGTCGGCCCCTCTGTTCTAAGCGTTTTCAGAAGGTTTTTCCCTCCAGACGATATGCTTCCTCGATTTGAGTCCTCGGCACCGGTTGCAGAAAAAACCGGTACCGCATTTCACGTGCACCTCGAGCAGATCCCCGCACTCGGCACAATGGGGATCCATGTCGAGTTCCTCAAACATGGGGTAATCGTTACAGGTTTTGCAGTGAAATTTCGGACCTTCCACGGTTAACTCCTTCACCGTTTCAAGACCACATATTTTGCATATTCTCCGAAGCATGCACACCTTCCCTTTTTGATTTCCAATTCAAGCCCCTGTGTCAAACGGTCAATTTCCCGTGACCGGAACAAGGGATGGACCTATTGTATACCGAAGACGGCAAGATCAGGAAACGATTTTCCATTGGGGCGTTCGACTGTCCCCTGAATTCATAAGGTCCCCCTCTTTCCGGCCGGGCCAAAATAAATAGAAACTTGTAACCACCTATAAAGAAGCCTAATATGCGAGCTGGACGCAATTGGCATAGGGGTTCCTTTGACATGAACAAATGCGTCAACACCGATTTTTTTCGCGGGCGCTCCGCAAGTACCGGGTGCGCATAACGTCCAGTGTCACGTCTGTGGTGCGTTTCACAAAGGAAATCATAATGATTACCTCCCTCGTTCAGTTCAAATTGCCGCAACCGATCGCTCGCGAGGAAGCGCGTGCGATTTTTACCAGCACGGCGCCAAAGTATACAGAGATTCAGGGCCTTATCCGCAAATATTACATTTTGTCGAAGGATGGCGGGACGGCCGGCGGCGTTTATCTCTGGCATTCGCAGGCGGATGCAGAGCGGCTCTTTACGGAGGAATGGAGGCAATTCATCCGGGACAAATATGGTGCCGACCCCTCAGTGGTCTACTTTGATAGTCCCGTGGTGGTCGATAACGCCGTTGGCGAAATTATCATCGACGCATGAGAGTTTAGCCGGTGCGGTGGTTCGTAGCTTGGGCCTCCCGATGGCGATGATTCCCCTTCAAAAGGAGAGATGACGATGCCTGAAAAATATGCGCGTATTGCCATCGTAACCGGAGCCACATCCGGTATCGGAGAAGCCACGGTGAGAAAGTTTGTGGCCGCCGGTTTTGGTGTCGTCGGTAATGGACGTAATGCCGCAAAACTGACGGCGCTCGAAAATGAATTGGGTGCCGCATTCTGTGGTGTTGCCGGAGATGCTTCCGACAATGCGGTTCTGGAGGCGCTTTTTACGTCGGCTGTTGATCGCTTTGGCCAACCGGTGGATATCGTTGTCGCCAATGCCGGGCGAGGTCTGGGCGGATCGGTCAAGGATGCCGATCTGTCGCAATTTGAAGATGTGCTGAAAATCAATGTGGCCGGCACTCTGACGCTTTTGCAAAAAGCGGCCCAGAGAATGGTGGATGCCCAGCAAAACAGCTATCCCGGCTCGGCCGCCGATATCGTCATTGTCGGATCGGTTGTCGGGCGGCATGTATCGCCGTTCAGCGCCGTCTATGGGGCCTCCAAGTTTGCCGTTCATGCTCTGGCGGAAGGACTGCGGCGCGAAATCGGCCCTAAAGGGGTGCGCGTCTCGCTGGTTGAGCCGGGGATCGTGCTGAGTGGCTTTCAGGCCGTAGCTGGCTACAACGACCAGTTGGTGCAAAGTTTTGAAGATAAATTCGGCCCACTTTTAATCGGCGATGACGTGGCGAACGCCATCCATTACATTGTCTCTCAGCCGCCCCACGTGCATATCAGCGATGTGATTGTGCGCCCGACACGTCAGGATTATCCATAAGTACGCCTGGCAAATCACGAAAGCCCTGGATCAATCAGCTGTATCGATTTGCTTTTACTCCTTGCGCACAAGTGTCCCTTTTCCCCATGCATGTCCCGCCACGCTCCTGACCCCGCACACTGCATGACGCACAGACAAGTCGTCTATCGGACCGACGGAGAAGGCGGTTGTTCAATTAAATTCTGACTTATTTGGTCCGAATAGTTTTCCTTCAAATGCTGGAGAAAGGCATTTTGTGGCCTTGCAGTACCATTTTTATCAAAATGGGACGCATTCCCTGAAAACATGCGCAAAGTCTGAGGTTGCACTTGGCACGCCGTTGGCAGTGAAGGATTGTCGGAACGATGCGACTAAGGCGCAATCCAGTCCAGAGAGTTAAGACCGGGCCGAGTCGCGACCCTATTCGATTATCTAAGCTATGTTGAACAAAGGAGGCAGAGGTCCTTTTGCCCGGGTTCCGATGGCACCTATATGTGTTTTTCCGGCAGTGATTTCAACCAGCCGAGGGGGAATGGACGCCACCCTATGAATCATAACAGTGCACAATCGTGTTTACCCCCGGACGCTCCGCTTCCGGGCAAAAAACAAGCCGGAGTCGGGCAATATGCTGGTTCATCCAGCAGGCGTGATGTCGGGGGGCTGGAGGGGGCCGAATGGGACATTTCAGAGGCCGGTGCGCTGTGTCGGGCTTTTATGGAGTATTCCATAGACGGCATCGTGATCATGGATGGCGAAACATCCAGGGTTGTGGAGGCCAATTCGGCTTTCGCTGACATGCTCGGTTACAGTCTGGAAGAAGTTCGCCGTTTACACGTCTGGGATTGGGAGGCCCAGTGGTCGCGGGAAGAACTCGAAGGGAACGTCAAAACAGCAGATTTTTCAAACTGTCGGTTTGAAACCCGGCATCGGCGCAAAGACGGGCAGGTTGTGGATGTGGAGGTCAGCTCCATCAACATTCAATGGCAGGGCAGAACCGTTGTGTTCTGTGTGGTCAAGGACATCCGCGAGTACAAGGCTCACCAACAACAATTGCAGCGCGAACTCAGCCTCTGGCGCATACTGGTGGAACGTAGCAAGGGCGGCATTGTCGTTATTGATGAGGCGAGCCGGACCGTTGTGGAGGTCAATCCCGCATTTGCCGATATGCTCGGTTGCCACCCCGGGGAAATGATCGGGAAGAATCCCTACGATTGGATTGAATGCTCCAGTCGCGCAGAGATGGAAGCGCGCATATCCTCTTTATGCGACCCGCACGAAGAGCGAATGCATGAGCTCCAGATGCAATGCAAAGATGGCACGTTGCGTGACGTGGAGATCACTACGACGCCGATGGTGCGGGGCGGAGTCACCCATCTCTTTTGCATATGTCGCGATATCTCGGCACGTAGCCTGACCAACAAAACTATTCGTGCCAGGGAGCAGGAGTTTTGCAGCCTGGCCGAGAATGCTCCCGACGCCATTGTCCGATACGACCGCCGGCATTGTCGCCTGTATGTCAATCCGGCCCTGGAGCGGTTGCTCGGCAAATCCAAACACGCTTTGCTCGGTCAGCCCGTCTTAAACAATGGGGTTGTGGATATGGCGATCTATAAAGCTGCTCTCGAAGCCGCTTTTCAGACCGGGAAACAACAACAGGCCGAATTTCGCTACCCCCTTCTCAACGGTGAGATAGGCTGTTTTCATGCCCGCTTCGAACCGGAATTTACCGAGGACGCAACGGTTAAGTCGGTCCTGGTGATCATTCGGGATATCAGCGAAATGGTGGCGCAGCGGGAATTGGCGCAACGTCTGGCCTTTACCGACACCCTGACCGGCCTGCCCAATCGGGCCCATTTTGAAAAGTGCTTCCAGGAAGCCGCCGTCGCATCGAAAAGCACCGATTGTCCCTTCGCACTGTTGATGCTGGATATCGATCATTTCAAGGATGTCAACGATTCGCTCGGGCATAACTGCGGGGATGAACTGCTGCGACAGGTGACGGCGCGACTTTCTCACTGTGTCGGCCCATCCGATACCATTGCCCGTATGGGGGGAGATGAGTTCGCCATTCTGCTGACCGAGATTCACGGCACCGATGAGGCGATCGAAGTCGCTGCTCTGATCCTCAGCATACTGGTGCAGCCGTTCATTATCGAGCGCCAGGAATTATTTATCTCCGGCAGTATCGGTATGGCTTTCTTTCCCCATGACAGTGGAAATCTTGCCGAGCTGTTCACTTTTGCCGATACGGCCATGTACAGCGCCAAGCGCAAGGGGCGCAATAATTTCCAGTTTTATACGCAGGACCTCACACACCATGCCGCCGAGCGCTTGTCTCTTGGCGCCGCGTTGCGCCATGCTTGTGTCAACCAGGAACTGCAGCTTTTCTACCAGCCCAAGGTTCAGCTTGAGGATG
>DIKU01000134.1:0-899 GCA_002424645.1 Pelobacter sp. UBA5610
ACCCCCCACCGACGAATTGTACGATCTCGAGGCAATCGCTGCGGTTCAGTTCAGTGTCATCGAAATCACCCTGCGGCACGATGGCGCCGTTCAACTCCACGGCAACCCTTTCATGATCGAAGTCGAGATGATTCAGCAGGTCGAGAACTGTCGCCGGAAGGGCCAGAACCAGGGGTTTGCCGTTCACCGTTAATTGAGACATGACTCCTCCGTTACTTTTTCCCGCAGTCGGTTTTATCCCGCAGGCTGCGAGTGATTTTCATGGAGCAGAAATCGGGGCCGCACATGGTGCAATACTGCTCTTTGTCCTCGGCATCTTCAGGCAGCAGCGCCTTGCGAATCCCCATGGCGCGCTCCGGATCAAGTCCCAGGGCGAACTGGTCCTGCCAGCGAAATTCAAACCGTGCCTTCGACAGAGCATTATCACGCGCCTGGGCACCGGGGTGCCCCTTGGCAAGGTCGGCCGCATGCGCGGCGATTTTGTGCGCCACAATCCCTTCGCGAACATCGTTCTTATCGGGCAGCCCCAGATGTTCCTTGGGCGTGACGTAGCAGAGCATGGCGGTGCCGCACCAGGCCATCATGGCGCCACCGATGGCCGAAGTGATGTGATCGTAGCCCGGCGCCACATCGGTCACCAGTGGACCGAGGGTGTAAAACGGCGCACCATGGCAATATTTGAGCTGCAGATCCATGTTCTCCTGAATCAGATGCAGGGGCACATGACCGGGACCTTCGATCATCACCTGCACATCGTGACGCCAGGCGATTTCCGTCAATTCACCGAGGGTTTTCAGCTCGGCAATCTGCGCCTCGTCATTGGCATCAAAGATCGATCCGGGGCGCAGACCATCCCCCAGAGAGAAGGTGACATCGTAGGCCTTGGCGATCTCGCAGAT
>DIKU01000134.1:933-1058 GCA_002424645.1 Pelobacter sp. UBA5610
GTCATAATGGAACCGCCCCGCGAAACGATGCCGGTGAGACGCTGTTGAGCGGCCTGCAGCAGATTGGCGCGCACTCCGGCATGAATGGTGAAGTAATCGACCCCTTGCTCGGCCTGTTCGATGAG
>DIKU01000134.1:1093-2664 GCA_002424645.1 Pelobacter sp. UBA5610
AGCGGCACCGTGCCGATCGGCACCGGGCTGTTACGGATAATCCATTCGCGGGTTTCGTGGATATCAAGACCGGTGGAGAGATCCATGACCGTATCGCCACCCCAGCGAATCGCCCAGATCATCTTTTCCACCTCTTCGTCGATGGACGATGACAGGGCAGAATTGCCGATATTGGCGTTGATCTTGACCAGGAAATTCCGCCCGATAATCATCGGTTCGCTTTCCGGATGATTGATGTTGCAGGGGATGACCGCGCGACCGGCAGCAACTTCGGACCGCACGAACTCGGGCGTGATGACATCCGGAATCTGCGCACCCCGCCCATCACCGGGGTGTTGCTTTTTCAGCAACTCGGGCAGCGTCTCACGGCGCTGGTTTTCCCTGATGGCGATATACTCCATCTCCGGCGTAATGATTCCCTGGCGGGCATAGTGCATCTGGGAAACGTTGCGCCGACTGCTTGCACGGCGCGGCAACCGCGTTGCAGGGAAGTACTGACCGCCCGTGGTGCGCTGTGACAGACGTTGCCGGCCATACTCCGAGCTCAACGCTGCCAGGATCTCCGTGTCGCCACGTTCTTCGATCCAGCCTTGGCGCATGGGGGACAGGCCGGCCCGAATATCCACCGGATCGCCGGCATCGGTGAAGGGCCCCGAGGTGTCGTACAGGTAAATCTTCAACAGTTCGCCGTCTACATCTTCCCGCGCACCCATTTTTTGTACGATTTCTTTCATGGGTACACGAATATCCGGACGCGAACCACTTATGTAGACCTTGCGTGTGCCGACCTTCGCAGTTTCACCGCAAGTCGGCTCGGCTGCAATGCCCATCGTTTCATGAAACTTTTTCATCATATCTGCCCCAAAGTTTTCTCCCGACCAATGCCGGAATAGGCCTAAAAATACCAGCGGCTCATGCCCACTTGCGCATGCCTCCACCACGGGAATAAAACCGGTTATCTCCTGCAAATCTTTTTCTCGATATCAATGCGCAAATTCCGGGCCAAAGTGTTCATTCTCGTTGTCCAAACATCCTGTTCGCTGCGAACAGGCCACCAGTGGGCACTTTTGTCATGGACAAACACTTTACCCGCCGGGTTCGGCATGCGCGACGATTCTTCGAATTCCAAACTATTTTCATATTGAGACACCTGTCTCATTGTCTCGCGAACACACCGCCCCTCCGGTCGAGACAACCCCAATGGTCATTAAAGACGACGGATTAATGTGCTCATGCCGCCGCAAATAAAAATGGCTGCCCGGCATCATGCCGGGCAGCCATGTGATTATGGTTCAGGGGTTCCGATACAAACCCACGAGGTCAGCACTACGTTGCCTGCGGCAACGGCAAAAACTACAGAAGATTGAGCAGGAAAACCTCTGCCAGGGACTTGTACCGATGGCAGTCCAAGACTAAATTCAACGCTTATTAGGCGGAACGATACCGTATTTTTCCATCTTGCGATACATGGTCGCCCGGCTTATGCCTACTTCCTTTACGGCCCTGGCAACCTGCCACTTATGCTTTTTAAGTGAATCGAGAATGACCTGCCGCTCAGCCTGCTCCATACC
>DIKU01000134.1:2777-8293 GCA_002424645.1 Pelobacter sp. UBA5610
CTTGCCTCCCGTAACATCGACCGGCAAGTCGTGACAGGTAATAACCCCATTATCGCAAACCGCCAAAGCGTAGCGCAGCGCGTTGCGAAGCTGCCGGATATTACCGGGCCAGGCAAATTCGGACAGAACCTGCATGGCGCAGTCATCGATCTGCAACTTGTCGGGACTGCTTTCCGCCTCAAGGATCAACACATCATTGATCAGACGCACAATATCCGAACGCTGCCGCAGCGGCGGCAACTCGAAGGATATCCCGTTGAGGCGATAATAAAGATCTTCCCGGAATTCACCGCTGGCCACCATGTCCAGGATATTTCGGTGAGTGGCGCAGATCACGTGCAGATCTACTGGAATCGGCGTCTCGCCCCCCAGTGGCGTAACCTCGCGCTCCGCCAGGACCCGCAACAACCTTGGCTGCAGACTGGCGGGCATATCTCCGATTTCATCGAGGAACAGAGTGCCGCCGTCCGACTGCAAAATCTTGCCTCGCATCCCCTTGCTGCGCGCACCGGTAAAGGCACCGTCTTTATACCCGAAGAGTTCGCTCTCTATCAGCGATTCCGGGATGGCTGCACAGTTTACCGCCACAAATGGTTTTTCCGCTCGCCGACTGGCATTGTGGATCGCCTGGGCAAACATTTCCTTGCCGGTCCCCGTCTCTCCATTGAGAAGAACCGGTATGGGTTTGTTCATGACACGCTTGATGCGCTCCACGCTTTCTTTAAGTTGACGATCCGAACCTGCCAGGTAATCGAGACTCAATGGCTCGCCGGGGCGCGGGAGTTGTCGCTTCTGCGGAGGTGCTTCGGTAATACGGCTGACAGGTTTAAGGGAAATCGCCTGCGGAGAACGCAGCGAGGCAAACATCTGAAGCCCCGCCCGCTGGGTGCGAATGGGTAGCACCAGGCTGGAACGGGAAGAGATATCCAGCAACTTTTCAAAGTCGAGATCAAAAACTTCACCGATCGCGCGGCCGACCAGATTACCACCACCGGCCTCACGCCCAAGAACGCGACGGGCGATCCGGTCTACGGCCAGAATCCGCCCAGCGCCATCCATGGCGATAAGAAACTCGCTCGAAACCTCGGCCAACTCCCTCTCGGAACTCAACCTCAAAACCCATTGATCTTCGAACTGACTGATGAAATAAGCCGACTCGATCATGCGTGCGGACTGCATGACAAGCTGCAGAGCAAGATGCTGACTGTCTTTGGAATCGGGGGATTGCAGGGCGGAAACATCGATAAGCCCCATGGTTTTGCCGCCGGGACCGATTATCGGGGCACAGGAGCAGGTCAGGTTAGCGTTTTTGGCTCGGAAATGGTCACCTTTGTGAACCGTCAGGGGCACCTGTTCGACAAGAGCGGTACCGACTCCGCAAGTTCCCTCCTGATGCTCGTTCCATACCGCACCAAGAAAAAGGCCGGTATCCTTCCACTGTCGGGAAAAGCGCTCGTCCCCCCGCCAGTCAACGGTCACGCCGTTGGCATCGCAAAGCAAAGTCGCATAGCCCAGATCCGCCACCTGGCGATGCAGGTGCTGAACCCCGGCCTTGGCGATACGTAAAAAGCGTTCGATAGGTTGGGTATAGTCGCGCAGCTCCGAGGCCGTAAGAACCTGCACCGGATTAGGCTGACTCGGGTCTATGCCATAATGTTGAAGACTACGCTCCCACGACATAACGATAGGAGTATCGACTGCAACGCTGTCATTTCCTTTATTGCCGGAAACACAGGAAAATATCCTCTGGATATGCCTGCTGAATTCCTGTTCAGGCATCCTTTCCACCTCATGAATAATCATTTACGGAAATACAGCCTTTAAAAACCCTGTCTCGTTTACGCCGGAATCGATCATATCAAACTCCTTTCTCATTGGCAACTGTGCGCGAAATTATGAGAGAGAATCAGACCGGCCCTGCCCTGAACCAGACATACCGATCCCCAACACCACTATAACAACGTTTTTTCATAAAGAACTTCTACAAACAGACCACGGCAAGTCAAGCCATCGATTGCTATTTGGTGGATTGCCTTGCCCTGCCCCGGTGGCGATGGCGACTTCCCAGCTTAAGGGTTCTTTTTAGCCACCGGAAGTTCCCGTGAAACCTCCCCCGGATGGATCGGGGAAGGTTTCACACAAGCCTGATGGAACTTGGAACTCTCCGGGAAATCCTAGAAGCTCCAGATGAAGCGGGTAAAAACGTTATTGCTCTTGGGAGCATTTCTTCCGTCAACACCATAAGCGTACCAGACGTCGAACAGCAGGCGATCGGTGAGCTTCATGCTGTTACCGAGGCCAACCTGCATATTCGAGCCGGAGGCGATAGTTTCGCCAGCAAAGTGATCGTCACTATCGTTCTTATACTTGCCGGACTCGGACGCTTCATAATCGAAATGGATGTTGGGATTGAAATAAGCATTGTGCTTATAGGTGACAACCCAGTTAGTAAAAATCGAGTTGCCCTGCTTGGCTTTGATACCATTTGCCCGCTGGTCCCCGCGGATCTTGTAACCGAGGTCCCAGTCTACAACGATTTTGCCATCGAACAGCTGATGGTTGTTCATCCAGGTAACGGCGTGCGAAAGGGCGCCACTGGTGAGCGAGTCGTCCCCGAAAGGCAGGTACATCCAGTATTCAAAACAAAGGGTCCAGCTCGGGATGGGCTTGGTCCAGGCTACGACACCGGTCTGGGGATCGAGCAGGCCGGTAGCATGGTTTCCAGCTTCGTCCGTATAACCACCAAAGGAGAGAACGCCTTCCCACAGAAAGCCCCAATTGTCAATGCCGTCGATGGTGAACAGACGGGCAAATTTATTGACCGAAGCGAAGAGATCAGAATGAGTCGTGGAGACCTCTTTACCGTTTGAATCCCAATTCTGATTAATGTTCGTCCAGACATTGTAGGAAAGAAGCAGATTGATCGGCTCATCNNAAACCGACAGGCAGATTGTATTCGTTGGTGCCGATAACACTGTACGGAATAATACCCTCAACCGCGAAAGCGTTCGTTGCTTTACCGAAACCACCGACCAGCAAAAAGGTCGATACCATTACCAGAAAAAGCGCTTTGTTTCTTATCTTCACCATAACACCTCCAAAAATTGCGCTACAAAATTGATTTAAAAACTTGCTCCTCATACATAGCGTAATGATGCAATACAAAATTTATGTGTCTGGCCCAGATCATCCTCCTTTGTTATGGACAGACATTCATAAAACCCCCACGGTTACTCTTAGTACTTGTCAAACAAGACATCTATATCCTGCATGATCATGGCACCGGTCTTGAGCATGCCTTTTATGGTAGGAACCAAAGCAGTAATTTTTTCTTCCGTGTCAATAAATTCGATAACCATCGGCTGACAAGGAGAGATAGTCATCCCCTCATGAAGCGTCCGGCATTTGGAGCAACAAAAACCAAAACCCTCATTGCCCCGAAAAACCATGGACCCGGCCAGCCCTTTTTTAAAAGCTGTTTCAACAATGGCTTCATACAGAAGCCCATTTTCATGCTTGGTGTTTTCGTTAAGATAGATCCTCAGCAACTTCCCCTTGCCTTCGATGCTCATACGTAGCCTCACTTGTTTTGGGTTCAATACCATTGACACAGACAGGCAAAATAATGCGATTCAGCTTTTCAAATGGGCGTCACACCAATTTTTCCATGAACCGGATATCCGGAGCCTCGGCAAAAAGTTCCTCGGCTTTGCCCAGAATGGCCTGCAGATAAGGTTTTTGGATATGCTCGTCCAGCGCCTGGCGGCTTTCCCAAATTTCATAGAAAACGAATTCGCCGGGCGATTCCTGCACCCCATGACACGCGTAATATCTGCATCCGGGTTCGGTGCGCGTAGGTGCAACCAGGGCGGTCAATTCGTTGTAGGCCTGCTGTTCCTTGCCCTTCCGTGCCTTGAATCGTGCAAGGACTACCAACTCATTCTTATCCATTTCCCCTCCATCCTTATCTGGACAATTTCAACGGCACCCACATTCGAGGTCGCGGATACAGCCAAACATTCTTTCACAACAACCCTGCCATCGATCACGACCGACTGACCGGCCATGCAATCCGCGTCCGGACAGGCAAGGGACGATACGCAATTCGCTACATCCCCCTATTTTGCAGGCGGATAAACAGCCTGCGGTTCAGGCCAAGCGAAATCAGGTGTCAGATCGTAAATTTCAGCAATGAGGTTGAGGTCTTTTTGCGAATCGAGATAGGTATAGGTCAAACCCTCCCACTCGCCGCCCTGCAGGATGGGTAGACCTTTATCTTTGTAGTACTTGACGGTTTCCTTGTAATTGTCGGTACCAAAAGCGACATGGTGTAAACCTTCCCCTTTGGATTTCAGGAATTCGGCGTATATGCTTTTGTCGTCTTTCGGCTCGATCAACTCCCACTGCACCCCGCCGACATCGCACAGGGCAAGGCGCATGGCATAATCGACCTTTTCACCCCGGATAATCATGTCGTTCACGGTATCCGGGTTAAATTCATAAATATTCCAGGGTCCGACGCCATAATCATCGGCCCAGGTTTTCACTGCAGCATCACAGTTCTTTACGACCATTGCTATCTGGAGCACTTTCTGGAACAGTGGTTTCATTAAAAAGCTCCTTCCATTCAGAAACATGTCGTATTTCTACTATAGGAACTGAACCAACCTGGCTGCCAAAATCGGCTTCCGGGGAGATCAAAAGATCTCATCACCGCTTTTTCCATCCAACCCGGGATGCACGTCGAAACGAACGACTCCGACAGCGGCTTTTCCCTGCACGGCCTGCACAACGCGAGCAGCGCCGACGTGACCGAAACCGCCACACAGTTCAATTGCAACAACCCCGTCGGCAACCAGCAGTACCGCAACTTTTTCCGCACTGGCGTAATCAGGCACCCCAACCGTAATCAATTCAACCTCGGGTGTTACCACCACGCTTCGGTCCCTTACGGGATCAGCGCCAGGTGCAACAAACACAAAAGCAGCCTTCAATGCCATGTTTCGGCCTTCCTTTCCTTGGCTCGATCGAGATCGCGTCGGAACTCCCAGCGGATACTCAGATCACAAGGGCGATATTTCTATCTTTTGAGGGGAAGAGGTCTTTCATCGATTTTTTTTTCAATTGCCCTGCCAGGCTTTCCAGATCATCGTCCAGGTCCGAAGCGATGCTATACCGACCGGCCTTCATAAGCCCTTTTTCCACGCCATACCTGCAGAAGGCCAGATCCACCAGCGAGGTAATGCGGCTTTTCAATTCCTTGAGCTTTTCGTAGTCCTGCTCCGCATCAACGTTAAAATCCAGCCAGCGACTCTGTGCCACCCGGGCAAAGCGCTTCTTGACATGAACCTCGTACGAGACAAGACGCCCAAGCATGTCATCATCGATCCTGACATTCATTCCCCGATCACTCATTTTTTGAAAAGCCATACCATCCATCCCCACACCGCGTTACCTGACTGCCCGGCAACCTCACCCGGATGATATCCGGGTGAGGTCTTCGTCTTAATGATTAA
>DIKU01000134.1:8358-9775 GCA_002424645.1 Pelobacter sp. UBA5610
AGCGATCTTGCCGGTGATCATCGGTTCGGCACTGATGGACCCGTTTGCCAGCAGCGCACAGACGCCCTGGAAATCATCCACGGTGTAGGCCAGGGTACCGATAACCACCTTGTCGGTAGCGCTAAGGCTGAAGAAATTGAATTCGCTCGGCCCTTCGAAGATACCAACGATGACGGCCTTGCCGTTGTTGCGAATGATGTCAATAGCGAGAGGACCGGTCTTGACGTTACCGATACACTCGAAAGACACATCGGCACCGGAACCGCCGGTCAGCTTTTTAACTTCGGCTACCACGTCACATTCTCTGGGATCGAGAATAACGTCGGCGCCGCATTTCTTGGCCAGCTCCTTGCGGGCGGCGGACATCTCGATTACGATGACCTTGCCGGCGCCTGCAGCCTTGGCGCACTGCAGGGTACCGAGACCGATTGTGCCGGCCCCGAGGACCACGACGGTTTTACCGATAATAGAACCGGCCAGACGTACGGCTTTGAAACCGGTGGCGATCGGCTCGATCAGGGCTGCGCCTTCCAAGTCGGTACCGGGAGGCATAACGAAGCAAATGTTGGCCGGAACGTTGACGTACTTGGCGAAAGCGCCGTCAGCCATCAGACCGGTGAAGGCCAGCTTTTCGCAAACGTTGTAACGCCCTTCGCGGCAGGTAACGCAAACGCCGCAATGCTGGCAGGCGTCGGGAGCAACCAGGTCGCCAACCCGTACGTTGGTAACGGCGGAGCCAACGGCAACAACCTTGCCGGAGAACTCATGACCCAGAATGGTCTTGCCGCTATGCCCGGTCAGGGGATGGGGGGCGGTAGGGATAAAGATCGGTCCGGCGAGGTATTCGTGCAGGTCGGACCCGCAAATGCCACAGTAAGATACTTCGATCTGCACTTCATCAGCCTTGGGCGGTGCCGGTACGGGAACTTCTTCTACACGGATGTCTTTCTTGGCGTGCCATACAGCTGCTTTCATCGTTTGAGCCATTTCTTTAATCCTTTCTGCGGTAAGTAGCGCTTAAACGCTATGACTAATAGAAATCCCTTTAATTGAACAGGGCTGCTAAATTGAGAAATTCGGGCTTCATGATGATATTGACCAGAAAGGTGCAAATCATGATTGCAGTGGCCGGCGGATCGATATGTGCGGTGCCGTGGTTATAAATAACACGTGCAGATATTTCCTGGACCACGCCGGCGATAAGGCCTGCGATGCCCGCAGCCAAAATGGATCCGGTATACATGAACACCCAGGCTCCGATAATGGAAGGGCAATGCATGATGGGAACCTGCTGGATTTTACCGGTGCCAAGCTGAAGCGCCATCAGAATCAAGATGGCGGTACACCACCCCACCAGAAGCGGCGCTATAAATCCGCCGAGAGCCGAAATCTGCCCGGCCGCAACCATGGGATCGAG
>DIKU01000134.1:9894-13666 GCA_002424645.1 Pelobacter sp. UBA5610
ATCGAATCTTTTTGTCCCCAGGGGAGTTCACGCAGGCAGATAAGCTTGGTAAGCAGGGTCCCGCAGATAAGCACAAAGGCGATACCGTCCGTCTGATTCAGCAGAGGCACCTTGCCAACCAGTTGCAACGCCAGATGGCTTGCAACCGAGTAAAGCCCGCCGAACAACAGAACATCCCAGGAAGTATGGAGTAAAGGAGTAAGAATATCTTTGGCGGCCCCGCTGGGATGATTTTTTCTCCAGACGGCGTAGGTAGCGGCAGCCAGACCCGCACCAAAACCACCGACATGAGGACCAAAAATCGGTCCAAATGCGATCTGCGACAGAACAAAATCGGTGCCACCACCCATAATTACAGCGATACCGATCAAACCAAAAAGCGCGCAGAACACTACGGCCCACAAACCACCCAGCGCAGTACCAACAATGCCGCCACCGAACACCATTAGAATTGTATTTAAGCTATAAGGTTCCATGTAAAGCTTCCTTTTTCTAAAGGTTTAAAATAGCGACCGGGCGCCGAAACGCACAACCGCCAAACTCCAGCCCCGCACGAATCAAAATACACATGCCAATTAAAAAAAATCTTTCACTATCCGCGACCTCACAAAACACCTTCATCCAATCAATCAGAGATACCCCCCAAATCCTCCTTTCGTGAAATACACCGAATGGAAAACAATCTCTGCTCCACCGGCCAGGTTTCACTGCCGTCACAGTGAATCCTGGAGGTCCCAAACTGACCCTTACCATCAAACCTCTTTACTGCAGAACGTACACGCTAATCTTCAATGGTTGTACCAAAACGCCTGCTATGCATATTTTCCAGGGCAAACAAGTTTCAAACTGTTGTTTTATCAACGATTACGGATTTTTTTATTCAAACTGATTTGTATACAGGAGATAATCGAGGGACTAATAACAAGGCTACAGGCGAGACAATTTTGAGACGAATAAATAGTTGTGAGACATCTGTCCGGCCGTGAAATACGTTCTTACCAATACAGATCTCTCCATGAGACACATATCCATCCACCACTGCGCATACCATCACACACGCCGCAAACTTCTGTTTTTACATTGAAAATTACGAATTTGGCAAAAATCGTCAATACAACGGATGAGATAACCCATGAAGAATGAGACTCATTTCAAATTGCTACACTTCGACAGGTGTTCCGAAAAAGAACGTTGCCATCCGCAACGCCCCTTGCAAAGAAACAAACACCAGGATAGGGAGTTTCTGGAAAATTCCACCAGGGAGGGTTCTGAATTCAAAGGAAACCAGAGAAATACGCAGAATTCGACCAGCGCAACCAATGTTCTATATTCTTGTGTTTCGAAATGCCGGACATGAATTAGAGTTCCTATCGTCCCTCCAGCCGCCGGGAATACCCTATACGATAAAGCGATAGAGTTAGACCACAGGCCAACACATGTTGCTGACACCAAGGCAAGTTCACTTGATCAATTCAACCATCATCAATCGCCCAATCGCAAACACCGAGATGTCACCTACTACCGTTAAAACCCGGTTCCTGCCTTGGGGCATGGCACAAACAAAACAAGCCCTCCCAGAATACCGGGGGGGCTTGTTCAAACAAAGACTCTGACAAACAACGAACTCTATGCCTAATTGTAAAATTAAATTTAGATGCTATCGAGTCTTCTTGGGAGGACGCTTCCCTCCGGAAAAATTGCTCCGCGCAGGCTTGTTCTTGCGCCGTTCTGCGGGCTTGCCCGCAGGACGGCGCCTGGGCGGCTTGTCTTGTCGGAATTCATGACCGCCACCGGCATCCAGACTGAGCTGCAACTGCTGGCCACACACCCAGACCTTCTGCAATTGCCGAAAAGTAGCCGGCGACAGGTTTTCAGGCAAATCGACCAGGCTATAGTCGTGGCTGATCTTTATCTGTCCGATATCGCGACTGTTGATATTGGCTTCATTGGCTATGGCACCGACGATATGCCCCGGCACAACCCCATGAACACGCCCGACTTCAATACGATAACGCCTCAGGCCTTCATCGGAAGAACCCCGGCTTCCGGAGTTGAAACGCGCTTCTTTTTCCGGCTCGATATCGTCCAGACCGTCGTCCTCGGGCATCAGCGGGCGATCCTGCTGGAGCAGATAAGCCAGAGCTGCCGCAATCTTCCTGGGCTCGGTATCGAATTCCTGCTGACAACTGTCGATGAGCTGCTCGAAGAAATCCAGATCACGATCCTGCATGGCCGCAGCGATCTGCTCCTTGAAAAGACCAACACGCCGCTCCGTAATATCCTGGCGGGTCGGAAGCTTCATAGGCGCGATCTTCTGCCGGGTGGCCTGTTCGATGGCTGCCAGCATGCGCCTCTCGCGAGGGGCTACGAACAAAATCGCCGTGCCTTCACGCCCGGCTCGACCGGTGCGGCCGATACGATGAACGTACGACTCGGTATCATAAGGGATATCGTAATTAACCACGTGGCTGATACGCTGCACGTCCAGCCCGCGGGCCGCCACGTCGGTAGCCACCACGATGTCGAGACTACCGTTCTTAAGCCGCTCGACTGCTTTCTCGCGCAGCGCCTGCGTCATGTCGCCATTCAAAGCCGCACTGGAAAAACCGCGCGCCTCGAGTTTTTCGGCCAACTCAACGGTCGCAATTTTGGTGCGCACAAAAATAAGCATGGCATCGATATCTTCAGCCTCAAGTATCCTGGTCAGGGCATCGAGCTTCGCCAGCCCTTTAACCTGCCAAAACCGCTGGTTTATGGTTTCAACGGTGGAAGTCTTGGCCTGAATACGCACTTCTACGGGATCACGCAGATGCTTACGGGCAACCTTCAATACTTCATTAGGCATCGTGGCGGAAAACAGTGCGGTCTGCCGGGTCGACGGTGTGTGATCGAGAATCTGCTCAACATCATCGATGAAGCCCATCTTAAGCATTTCGTCCGCCTCATCCACCACTACGGCAGACAAGCGGTCCAGCTTCAGGGTTCCCCGCCGCAAATGATCCTGGATGCGACCCGGGGTACCGACCACGACATGGGCACCGCGCTCCAACTGACGTAACTGTTGCCCCATATTCTGTCCGCCATAAACCGGCAGGACATGAAACCCCTTAAAATAGCGGGCATAGGTCTGCATCGCTTCAGCAACCTGCAACGCCAGTTCCCTGGTCGGGGCCAACACCAGAATCTGCGTATGCCTCTGAGACAAATCAAGCCGGCTCAGCAAAGGCAGAGCAAAGGCGGCGGTCTTACCCGTACCGGTCTGCGCCTGGCCGAGAAGATCCCGCCCATCAAGCAACGGCGGAATACTGCGCGCCTGAATCGGCGAAGGCGTTTCATACCCAATCTCGTCTATGACACGAGTAATCTCCGGCGCAAGGGAGAGTTCAGCAAAGCTAGTAAACGTTTCTTCAGTCATGGATAACCTGTTTGGAAAAAGCTCGAAAGGCTTGGAACAGCGAGCAATGTGATTATTAACATCAAACAGCAGCACACCCGCCACCTGATCTTAACAATCTTGCAGATTACTCCATTCCAGCAAAAAGCGCCAGCATTTTCACCACTTGCAAAGAATTTTCAACGAAAACCGTCACCGGGAGGGCAAGGGCATGAGGATACGACGGATGTCTTTACACCAGAGAGAACTTGAACGTTTGTTTCCGATCCCCTGCAGCTCACATCAGCGAGACGGGCAAGCATGGTTGCAAAAAAAACAAAAGGGCCTAGCCATTACCGGCTAAGCCCTTGTTGTTACTGGCGGAGGGGGTGGGATTCG
>DIKU01000019.1 GCA_002424645.1 Pelobacter sp. UBA5610
CCCTGGCCTGGAGCCCCAAACTGGCAGTGAATGATGATGTATGGGCGCAGGTGGGTTTCTTGGGGCAGTTCCAGTTCGAAACTGCTGAAGACCTTGCCGGCGATAGTGATGAATGGAGCAAAGATTTCTTCATCCGCCGGGCGCGTCTGATGGTTCAGGGTTCGGTACACAAAAACGTCAAGTTCTTCTTTTCTACCGACGCCCCCAACGCTGGAAAGAAAGTGCGTGGATCCGCTCTTGATAGCGATTTTATTCTGAACGACGCCTTCGTCGATCTGCAATTCATGCCCGAGCTTAATATCGCTTTTGGCCGTATCCTTTCGCCGTTCTCGCCGGAGTATCGCGCCTCGGCCGCCCTGCTGCTGGGAATCGACTACAACCTTAATGCCAACAAGCTATTCAGCCCCAGCGATGGTCTTGCTTTCTGGCGTGATGAAGGTATCGAAGTCCGCGGCCTGCTGTTCGAAGGTCTCATCGACTATCGGGTTGGTCTTTTCCGTGGCGACCGCACTGACATAAATCGTGACGACGATCTGCGTACCACCGGCATGGTCATGGTCAATCTTCGCGACGCCCAGCCCGGCTTTTTCTACAACATGAACAGCCTCGGAACCCTCAAGGTACTGTCCTTCGGTGGTGGCTACGATTACGTCGGCAACTCCGACGCTAAAGACGGCAAGGCATGGAACGTCTTCGGCATGCTTGAACAACCTCTCGGCCCTGGCCATCTCGTGGCTTCGGCAGCCTACTATGACTGGGATGGCCCGAACTACGCCGGCGCGTTCGAAGGAAACACCATCTCGGCCCAGGCAGGCTACCTGCTGCCCTGCCCGTTTTTGGAAGGTGCTAAAATTCAACCGGTTCTGCGTTACCAGCACCAGGACAGAGAAAATGGTACAGAATATAAACTCGACACCTTCAACATCGGCCTGAACTACTTCCTGAAGGGTCACAACATCAACTTCAAGATCGATTACGCCATCAATGATCGGATAAACACTACCACTGGCGAGAAGTTTGACGCTTTCCGCTTCCAGACCCAACTGCTGTTCTAAGTCATTCTGCACGTCCGACAATGGGGCTCTTTACGGGCCCCATTGTTTTTTCCTGGTTTTCCTGCCCATTAGCCCCCATTTATAGCTTGCCTCAACCAATTTAAGAAAATTTTTCCCAAAAGCGAGCATTGCCTGACATGCGATATGTAAACGTTGCAGTTTTCAGTCTTTCGTTGTATATTCCGCAAAACATCGTTACCAGGCCTGTTCTGGTCCCGGTAAAAGATGTTCAGGCTTCGGGATTTATCAAGACTGTGAGTCTCTATCATGCCAGGAAAAGGAGGTGAGCAAGGACCCCCCTGCCCGATGATGCAACACAAGATCGGCCGGGTTAACCGACGCATTGCGGATCTCTGCGATCCGGCGTTTATTCTTATTTTCTTTTTGATGGAAGGAGCATTACCGTGAAACAGATTAAAATCGCCCTGGCGGCCCTGACCGCCATGGCCGTGGCCGCCCCTGCCATGGCCCTTAACGTCGATTGGCATGGCGACCTCAACAACCGTTTTTCCTACAGCACCCAGGCCGACACCTCGGTCCGTACCTCCAAAGACAGTGAAAAATATGTCAGCCTTGGGGGACAACTCTATTCCCTAGGCGAAATCCCCAATATTGATACCAAGAAAAACAGCAAGGACAGCGACTTCTTTGGTGAAATCAAGTATCGCATGAGCCTCAACGTGTCCGACGATGACAAAAAGGTCAAGGGCGTGGTCGGCTTCGAATTCGGCAGCGCCAAGTTCGGTGGACCTGATATGCCATTTGGCGGCGACAAAAACAATTTCGAACTCATGTGGGCCTACACCGACATCGAACTGCCCTTCGATCCAGCTTCCCGCCTTATCGTTGGTCTGCAGCCCGTCGGCTACAATCCGCTGCTGTGGTCTGACAACGCCGGCGGCGTCAAATGGGTTCGCAAGTGCGGTCCATGGGGCTACAGCCTCGGCTGGTTCCGTGACGATGTTGCCAAAGGCACGGGAGGTGATCAGAAAACCGACTATGACAACGCCTACGCCGGCGATCTGGCCTACACCTTCAGCAACGGCAACAGCATCAACGCTTTTGTTGTATATCTGGAATCGCGTGGTGAAAAACTGTCATACGATTTCAGCACAACCTTCAATGCTGTAACCGGAAAATTTGATCGCAATGTTCCTGCTATTGACGCTCAAGACCAGCAGATCTGGCTTGGCCTGTCCGGCAAAGGCAAGTGGCAGGACATCACCGGTCAGTTCACCGGCATGTACCTGACCGGTGAACTCAAAGCGCTTGATCAAAAATTTGATCGCGAAGCCTACCTGTTCCACGGCCAACTCGATTACAAACTGAACAACACCACCTTCACCCTCGGCGGCCTCTATGCTTCCGGCGACAAGAGTGACAACGATGGCAAACTGAAAAACTTCGACGTCATCGACATCTCCACCAGTATGATCGGCTCGGTCATCATCTTTGACAACTTCGCCGATGACAACTCCCTGAGCCAGGCCCCCTACCTGTTCGACAAGGGCTATGCCCTGCTCTATGCCGGCGCTCGTCACGACCTGACGGAAAAAGCCTGGCTCTGGGGCCGCTACCTGTGGCACAACACGGCGGAAAAACTGGCCGGAGAGGACGAAGTCGGTCATGAATTCGTGGTTGGTGCCGGATACCAGATCATGAAGGGCCTGACGGCGGAGATCAACGCCGGGTACCTGCTCGCGGGAGATCTGTGGAAATCCCTTGGGACCGATGGCGATGGCGACGACGTATTCCGCACCGATGCCCGCATTC
>DIKU01000066.1 GCA_002424645.1 Pelobacter sp. UBA5610
CAAGCATGTGACCGACCATGGACTGATAGCCATGGGTGCCCCGGTCAAACCACTTGTTGAACCAACGAAAGAAGCCACCGAACCAGCCGCCTTCGGCAATCACATGCCCTTTGGCTACCGGTTTAAGCAAGGTGGCGCAGAGGGCCGGGGTCAGGATCATCGCCACCAGCACCGAGAGAATCATGGCCGATACGACGGTGATGGAAAACTGGCGGTAAATAACGCCGGTGGCGCCGCCGAAAAAAGCCATCGGCACAAAAACCGCCGACAGAACCAGGGCGATGCCCCACAGAGCACCGGTGATCTGCCCCATCGATTTAATCGTGGCTTCGCGTGGCGGCAAGCCCTCCTCGCTCATGATGCGTTCAACGTTTTCCACCACCACGATGGCATCGTCGACCAGTAGACCGATGGCCAGTACCATGGCGAACATGGTCAGGGTGTTGATGGAAAAACCGCAAGCCGCAAGGACCCCGAAGGTGCCGAGCAGGACAACCGGCACCGCAATGGTCGGTATCAAAGTGGCCCGAATATTCTGCAAAAAGACAAACATCACGATGAAGACCAGGAACACTGCCTCCACCAGGGTCCTGACCACTTCCTCGATGGAGATCTTGACAAAGGGGGTGGTGTCGTAGGGATAAACCACTTTCATGCCTGCAGGGAAAAACCCGGAAAGCTCTGCCATTTTGGCTTTGACCCGTTCCGCGGTATCCAAGGCATTGGCGCCGGTTGCCAGCTTGAGCGCCATGCAGGCTGCGGGTTTGCCATTGAAGTTGGTTTGCTGCGAGTAATCTTCGGTGCCGATCTTACAGCGGGCCACATCCCGCAAGTAGACACTGGAGCCGTCACTGTTGGTGCGCAAAATGATAGCCTCAAACTGCTCCGGAGTCTGGAGCAGGGAGCGCGCTGTGACGGTCGCATTAAGTTGCTGACCTGTTGCAGCAGGTTGCCCGCCAAACTGTCCGGCCGATACCTGAGCGTTTTGGGCTTCTAGTGCCGTGACTACATCATTGGGGGTTAATTTATAGTTATGCAACTTGTCAGGATTCAGCCAGATCCGCATGGCATTTTGGGAACCGAATACCTGGATTTCACCGACTCCTTGAATGCGGCTTATGTTGTCCTGGACATTGGATACCGCATAGTCTGTCAGGTCATTCCGGTTCAATGCTCCGTCGTCGGAAACGAGGCCAACGATGAGCAAAAAATTCGTGGTCGATTTGGTGACGGCAATGCCTTGCCGCTGAACAACCTCAGGGAGCAGCGGGGTCGCCAGTTGCAACTTGTTCTGCACCTGGACCTGGGCCATGTTCGGATCGGTCCCCGCCGCAAAGGTCAGGGTAATGCTAACGCCTCCGGATGAGTTGCTGTTCGATGCGATGTAGGCCAGATTATCGATGCCATTCATTTTTTGCTCGATGATCTGGGTGACCGTGTCCTGCACGGTCTGGGCCGAGGCGCCCGGATAGGTCGCGGAGATCGAAATTTCCGGTGGTGCAATAGCCGGATATTGGGCTACCGGCAAGGTTTTAATCGCCAGCAGGCCGGCCAGCATCATGATGATGGCAATCACCCATGCGAAGATGGGGCGATCGATAAAAAACCTGGACATGATGGTGGTCTCCTCTATCTTTTGGCTACGGTTGGTAATCCGGCTGTCGCTGCGGAGCTCTTGGTAGGAGTGCTACCGAATGCCATGGCGGTGACCTGTGTGCCGGGTTGTGCCTTTTGCAGACCCTCAACAATCAGGCGGTCGCCCGGTTCCAGCCCCTCGGTTACCAGCCATTTGTCTCCGATGGCGCGGGCGACCTTGAGGATTCTCATTTCGACTTTTTCACCGGCGCCGACCACCAGAGCGGTTGCCGCGCCCGTTTGGTTTCGCGTGACCCCCTGCTGGGGCACCAGAATGGCTTGTTCATTTACTCCTTCGTTGATAACAGCTCGAACGAACATGCCTGGCAACAGCAGTTGTTTGGGGTTGGGGAACACACTGCGCAGGGTAACCGAACCGGTACTCTGATTGACGGTGACATCCGAAAACTTCAACGTTCCCTGACACTCGTAAGGGGTACTGTCCTCCATCAGCAAATTGACTTCGGCTTGCTCCACACCTTGTGTATTGAGCAGACCGTTGGCAATATCCCGTTTCAGGCGCAACAGCTCGGCAGTCGATTGGGTAACATCCACATAGACGGGATCGAGTAGCTGAATCGTAGCCAGAGGCTCGGATTGACTGGCGGTCACCAGTGCTCCTGTGGTTACCGCCGACCTGCCGATGCGACCGGAGATCGGTGCGGTGACGCGGGTGTAATCCAGGTTGATGCGGGCAGTTTCAACGGCAGCTTTGGCGCCCTCGACTTCCGCCTCCGCCTGCTTAAGCGCAGCTTCGACATCATCGTAATCCTGCTTGCTTACGGCATTGACCTGCACCAGATCTTTAAACCGTTGCAGCTTGAGGCGGGCCGGAAACAGATTGGCCTCGGCCTTGGAGAGGGTAGCTTTGGCGCTGAGGTAAGCAGACTGGTAGAGTGCGGGATCGATCTGGTAGAGAACCTCCCCCTTTTTCACGTCGGAGCCCTCGGTAAACAGACGCTCCTGGATAATTCCACCGACTTGGGGGCGAACCTCCGCAATGCGATAGGCCGAGGTGCGGCCTGATAATTCCGTTGTCAACGATAGACGCTGCGGTGCCACCACGACAACGGCCACTTCGGGGGGCTTATTTGGCGAGGCAGCGGTTGCTTCGTTGGCTTTGTCGCAGCCACTCAAAACAAACAACAGGGCGAGTGCCCCTGCTGCGGTGGCTAATCCGTAACGTGTTCTGGTTTTCATAGGATCCTCTGTGTTTAAAATTGGCCGACTACCTTTAACTGGCAAGCTGGCGGAAG
>DIKU01000007.1 GCA_002424645.1 Pelobacter sp. UBA5610
GTTCTCGAATTTCTCGACCGGGCGATCCGCGATGGCCGCATCGGTGCCGCCGGGTTTTCTTTCCATGACGAACTGCCCCTGTTTAAACAGATCGTCGATGCTTATGACTGGAGTTTTTGCCAGATTCAGTACAACTATATGGACGAGCAGATCCAGGCCGGCAGGGAAGGGCTGGATTACGCCTCCGAGCGGGGCTTGGGAGTGGTGGTCATGGAACCGTTGCGCGGCGGTCATCTGGCCCGCGAGAGCGCGCCTGACATCCAGAGTTTATGGGATAACGCTCCGGTCCGTCGCACTCCGGCGGAATGGGCGTTGCGCTGGGTCTGGGATCACCCCGGTGTCACCTCGGTGCTGAGCGGCATGAACGAACTCGCACAGGTCGAGGAAAACTGCCGGATTGCCGACCAGGCGACTCCCCGTTCGCTATCCCCGCAGGAGCAGGCCCTGATCGGCCAGGTTCGCGATACCCTGCGCCAGCGCATCAAAGTACCCTGTACCGCTTGTGGCTATTGCATGCCGTGCCCGTCCGGGGTCAATATCCCACGTATCTTCAACCTTTATAACGATCGCTTTATTTACGGCGATGCGGGATTCCCTCATCGCATGTATACCATCACCATGAACGCCGCCGAACTCGGCAGCAATTGCACCCGTTGCGGCCTGTGCGAAAAGCACTGCCCCCAGCACATCGCCATCATCGATATGCTGGAGGAAAGCCACCGGACTCTCTCGGAAAATCCGGAGGCGTGAAGAAATACGGTTTGCCAGAGAAGAGTGTCTCGTCGAAATGAAAGAGTCTGATCGCTGAGAAGCGACCAGACTCTTTTTTTGAACATGACTGAAGGTTTGTAGGAGAAGGCGGAAACGAATCTGTTTGCCATGGTTCAGCATAAGATTCAAGAGGTGCCAGGGCGAGGTGAAAATCAAAGCCTTTGCACGGCACGCAATTTCAACCGGAAAAACTCAACGTATCATTTGACGGAGATCTCAGATTTGGAGACCTTCAGGCTCGTTGGTAATTTAGCTGTGGAAGGAGCCTCTCCACGTTCAAGGCGTGCGATGAACGGAGTGATTGCTGCTTTAAAATCCGCCATGTTGTTTCTGGATACAGGGGCGGCGGAGACGCTTTTGAGTTTGTTGGGGTTGATGGGCTTGCCACCCTTATACATACGGAAGCACAGATGGGGGCCGGTTGCTAACCCGGTGCTTCCGACGTAACCGATTGTTTGTCCCTGGGAAACCCGTTTACCCGACTTCATGTTCTTGGCAAAGCGGCTCATGTGCAGATACAGACTTTCCATGCCGTTGTTATGTTTTAATTTAATAAAATTTCCGTTGTATTTTGTACGGCCAATTTTACTGATAGTTCCGTTGCCGATGGCCATAATCGGAGTGCCGGTCGGGGCCGCGTAATCAATGGCGGGATGAGCTTTCCATTTTTTACTGATTGGGTGGAAACGGCGCAATGAAAAACCGGATGAAATGCGGCTAAAGGATACCGGCGCTTTGAGAAAAGCCTTGCGCAGACTCTTGCCCTCTTCGTTGAAGTAGGCTGCCCTCTGATTGCCGTCTTTATAAAGGAAAGCCTGAAAAGTTTCGCCCTGATTTGTAAAGCTTGCGGCTAAAATGTCCCCATAACCAGCTGGTTCCCCGTCCCGGAAACGTTTTTCCACCAACACTTTAAAACTGTCCCCCGGGTGAATGTCCCGAATAAAATCGATATCCCAGGCAAAGATGTCAGCGAGGTTGACGGCCAAGGCTTCGCTCTCACCGTGACTGACCACAGCATCGAATAAACTAGCCAAAATGGTAGCGCTGACCACGACTTCCCGAACAGTATAAGGAATGGGGATCCGGTCTACTTCAAAACCTTCTTCTCCCTGACGTATGATGAGTTGATCGCTCTGATCGATATCAAATTCCAGGCTTTCGAAAGCACCATCGAGCAGGGATAGGCGGTAACCTTGCCCGGCACTGAGTTTTGACAAGGGGAAAATATCTTTGCATTCCTGACTGAGATTGTGAATCTCTTGTGGGGTGCAAATATCTCCCAATAATGAAGAAATCGTATCGCCGGGAAGAACGACAGCCTCTACGACTTCCCTCTTTATTTCAGGCACCGTCTGGACGCTTTGCGGCGCTGTGATAATGTCTTCTTTTTCCGTATTCGGGCGGAGGAAGACTATCCAGAAAAGCAGCCCAAAGGCGGTAAGTAAGAGAAGGGGAAAGCGAATTCGCCGTTTGGGTCGTCCATATTTATGCTGCAGGATACGCGACTTTCTAAAACCGTAATCCATGTATTTCCTCAAAAGATTATTTGCAGTTACTGTCAGAATGTTTGCTTTTGTTTTTATCAGGTCCGTAAATGGGCTGGTAATGGTAACAAATTATCCATTTGCCTGTCCAGCAATCATCTGGGAGGTTCGTTCCATTTAAAGGAGTCTTTTAATGGTGCCGATTATAACCAAGTCATGTCGGTTGGTTATCAACCTTGGAGGGATTGAGGAGAAGAGGGGGAAGCGGAAACCGTTTATAGCGTGAGGTGTGCGGCCAAATTTCAAGGTAATAGGGTTTGCTTTCGGATGTTTCCCTAAGTTCATGCCGGCATGAAAAAAGCCCCACGCTATGGTGGGGCTTTTTAGACAATGCGAGAGCGTTGCTGCTAGAGTTTACGCACGTTTTCCGCTTGGGGACCCTTCGGACCCTTCACAACGTCGAAGCTGACACGATCCCCTTCATTGAGGGTTTTGAACCCCTCGCTCTGGATCGCTGAAAAGTGAACAAACACGTCCGGTCCGCTGTCCTGCTCGATAAAACCGAACCCTTTTGCCTCATTAAACCACTTGACTGTCCCCTCTGCCAATTTAACTCTCCTTGTTCCGATGCGGGTTTTGAGTGATTCACACACCGGAAAAATATATCAAAAATCTGATTGGTTCCAAGCGCACATCGACAAAAATCACGCAATGAAAAAGGTTGGATACGACAAATAGAAGCTCTATGCGGAGGGGATAATTTTTGCAAATAGAATGGTTGAGGCGGCGATTGAGAAATTCAAAGAGGGTGGGATAGGGAAAGACTCAAATGCTTCCCCTATCGCACCATTGGACTTCATTTCTGATAATTGTTCAGACCAAGACACAAGAAGATCTGCCGGGTAGCGTCAGAGTTGTTGAGGGTATAAAAATGGATACCGCGTACACCGTTGTCGAGCAAATCGCGACATTGTTCGGTAGCCCAGTGGATACCGATGCGACGTACTGACTCTGAGTCATCCTGACAGCGTTCGACCGCACGCAACAACGGGGCAGGAAAGCGCGCGCCGGCGGCCAGGTCGGCCATGCGTTTCATTCCCTCGACAGAGGCGATAGGCATGATGCCGGCGATAATCGGTACTTTGATGCCAGCCAGTTCGCACCGCTCGCGAAAATCGTAAAAGTCGCGGTTATCAAAAAACAACTGGGTGCAGATATAGTCGGCACCTTCATCGATTTTGGCTTTGAGGTGATCCATCTCCAGTAAACGATTGGGCGTGGCGGGATGTCCTTCGGGGAAACCGGCAACGCCGATACCGAACCCGCGTCGATCGGGATGAATCCCCTCGTCGTTGAACTTGCGGATAAAACGCACAAGATCGGCAGCGTGGGGAAAAGCATCCTGAGCCCGGTTGTAGTGAGGAATGTCCGGTGGGGGATCTCCGGCCAGCGCCAGAATATTGCTGATGCCGGCTTCCGCATAGCGTTCAAGAATCTGGCGAATTTCCTGCTCAGGGCTGCAGACGCAGGTAAGATGCGGTATGGGATCAAGAGAACTATTCTCTTTGATACGCATGACCAGGTCATGGGTCCGCTCGCGGGTTGTACCGCCGGCACCGTAGGTAACGGAGGTAAAGTGCGGGTTGAGGGTTTCCAGTTGGCGAATGGTTTCGTACAGACGCTCGGCGGCTTTATCCGTTTTCGGAGGGAAAAACTCGAAAGAAAACGTGGTGGCGTATCGGGCGAAGATATCTTGAATATGCATAATCGTAGGGTTCCGGGACGATATTGGTTTAGATGGATATAAATGAATAGGGCATATTATCGTCTGGTACCACCGAGGTCAACCGTTCATTGCCGGTTTTTATCTGTGCTGGGGAAGGGGATGTCGGACTGTTTTCAGTCTTTTGAGAAGAAAAATGGGGATAGCGCATTCAAGCCCGTTGCTGTGCCTGAACAAGGTGTCACAACGGGCTCATTTGTTAAGGTTCTATTCTGTTTCTACCGGGGTGGGTTCAGGAACGTCGGGAACCTGAGGTGGATCGTAATCCAGGCAATCGTTCAGACAATCAAGCATGCAGTCCTCATAGGCTTTGCCTGTGCTTGACGAACAACTATTTGCGCAATCAGCGCCACAGTCGGCCAGCACCGGTGCAACCGCACCCAAAGTACTCATCATTAAAACTGTGCCTATCAGCAAATTTTTCATTTTGGTTTTCTCCGTGATCAAAGGTGTCTTGCCGTTTACGAAGAGTTTTGATTACGCCACGATCAATCTTGTGACCCCAGAACGACAAATAAGCAAAATTGCCGAACGGTATTATAAACATCACGATCAACCAGCCTCATTGATACTGCCGGCACGTAAATTCCCATTGCAGAACAGGTTCCAGCGAAAGATGTTTGTCAGTTTGCTTGTATTTCCGAACAATTGTCGATGCAGCTGTCGTTATACTCTTTGCAGAGCCCTTCACAAAGCTGGATTTCATCCTCACATGCACTGATGCAGGACGCATAGTTTGCCGGGTCTGACAAACATTCCCTGGG
>DIKU01000102.1:0-9418 GCA_002424645.1 Pelobacter sp. UBA5610
TTGATCCGGTTACATTAAAAGACCGACATGATGCTGTCAATACTCGGATGAATTACGCATTATGCTGATACCGCCAGACCCCGGGCGAGGTCTCAGGATTAAGTGTTAATATCGACCTTTTGTCGGTTAATCTATCTTGGGATAAAGGCGGCAACGGACAACTGGACTGCTGATGTTGAAAAACTCCCACAGTCCATCACCGGGGAGTTTTTTGATAGCAGGTGGCAAGCTTTTCCTCTGCCGATTTATGATCCCTGCGCGGGCTTGACAATAATCGTGCAGGTCATTCCGGCCGCAAGGGGCATATTCTCCGGAATCCGGTCAATCCGCACACGCACCGGCACCCGTTGCGCCAGACGCACCCAGTTGAAGACTGGATTGACGTCGGCCAGGAGTTCATTCCCCGTGGGATTGTCCCGGTCGGTGATGCCCCGTGCAAGGCTTTCGATATGCCCATGGAGCGGCGTATCCGAACTCATGAGCCTGATCTCCACAGGATCCTCCGGGTGGAGAAGCCGCAGTTTATTCTCTTCGAAATACCCGTAAACCCAGAACGAGTTTTTATCCACCACAGCAAGTTTCGGAATGCCAGCCGTTGCAAAATCCCCGGCATGAATCGAGAGATTTGTGATGTACCCGTCGACCGGTGCGCGTACCTCGGTGCGCTGCAGGTTAAGTTTCGCCACATCGCACGCCGCCAGCGCTTCTCTGTAAAGAGCTTCGGCCGCATCTGCCTGGGCCCGTGAGTTCTCCCGGTTCTCGTTGGAGATGACCTCGCCCCCCAGCTGAGCCCGTCGTTTAAACTCCTGGCCTCGCATAATCATGGTCGCTTTGCTGGCAGTCAGGCGCGCTGACGCCTGGTCGAGGGCCAGTCGGTAGCGTTTCTGATCGATGGTGAAAAGCAGATCACCTTTATGTACGAGCTGATTATCATGCACGGCCATGCTGGCAACCATGCCGGAAACGTCTGCCGCGACCTTGATGATATCGGCCCGAACCCGACCGTCCCGGGTCCATGGGGAATTCATGTATCTTTGCCATAAGGCGATGCTTGTCAGTATTGCCGCAGAAAAGATAATCAGTGTAACGGCGATTCTGGATAAGGTTTTTAGTCTGCCAGGTTTCATGGAATTACCTCAATGCAAAGGGGTGGAGGCAAGAACCCAGATATCCGTTTGATGATTTGGTTTCGCGTCTCCATGGCAAAAAATTCTACGGACAAGTATCGCCTCGCCATCATCTCAGGATTAACAGACCAAATGCTCCGAACATGCAGACAAAAAGGCTTACCTGAAATAAAGGCGGATGCCATATATGGCGATAAACGCCGAGGCGACTGAATAACCGATTCAGGACGGCCTGCAGGCCTATGCACAGTATAAACACGACAAGAAGCGTCGGCACCAGAGCGTCCAGCAAAGCGAATTCACGCGGCATACGAAATTTCTCCTTGGTGAGGCGCGGTACGACAGTTGATGCTATCTGCAAGGACGGTTTCATCATCAAGCAGCGCCATACGCATCATGTGGAGGGATGTCATCATCTGGCGCAACACCCTCTGCGGATGTTGCCCGGCTGTTTCGTAATTCTTCTGTGAGCGGATGGCATCGATGGCATCCCCGACGCCGGCAATGGCCGCGGCATGGTTGCTGGCGGTCGGCTGGCGGAACAGTTGTTGGATTAAGGTAATGCTTTTTTGAATCCCTGCGGGTTGCAGCTGTTGTGGAATGGTTTGGCTGGCCTGTCGCAGGTGAAAGACTGCGCGGCCGATTTCGAGAGCCAAAAACATCCAATCGAGAGAGGCTTGATCCGGAGAATTTTGATCGCTTTGTCCCGCGGCAATTTTTTGCAGCAGGTCACGGGTGCCGCTCTCGAAACGATGTTCAAGCCCGGACAAAGGGGCAGCGCAGGCCTTCAATACCTGCTGTCGCAGCATCACCGGAATGCGGCGTTTGAACCAGGGGCTGGTGACGGGTAGAAAAATTGCGAACATGACGGCCGCGGCGGCCAACCCGAGCATCAGCGCATTGCCGAAATTGATCATATACATGGGGTCGTACAGCATGCTGTTGGTTGGTGCGATCATGAAGCACAACATGACGCTGTAGGCGAGACTGATATTGGCGGTTTTGGGTGACATGGCCAACCATGGTCCGACCAGAAGAAACGGCACCAGTGCTGCGCACAGCATTCCCATCCCACTCAAATGCGGCATGACGAAAAATTTAAACATAAATGCTGCCGGGAAACCAATGGCATGGCCTAAGAGACCTCCCTTTAACGCTTTGGTGGGATCGGGGGCCGGTGCAAACAGGGAGCATCCGATAGCAACGCTCATAACGGCGATATTTCCATATTGCCAGGACGTATTAATCCAGAACATCGATACCAAAAACAGTGTGAGCATGGCGCGGATTCCGTTCAGAATTGCTACCGCGGGATCGGTACGGGAGGCAAAATGTAGATCTTCGTTCCGTAGGGGACGGTGTTCTTCCGGCTTGGCGGCGTAGGCTCGGGTATAGTCGTGAATCTCCATAACCAGGCGCCGTATCAGTTCTACGCCGGTGTCAAAATCAAGAGTCGTCGGACTATCCGGAACAGTGCCGAGAGTATTGCGCAGAGATGCAACCCTCTCATCCAGGGTCGTGTTGTAGGCGGCAATGCGACGCGAGGATTGGTGAGCCTCATCTTCGGTGTGTGGGGGCTCTCCATGATTGAGTATGGCTTCGGCCAATAATTCCGCTAGGGTAACCAATCCTGGAGCGGCAGGGGACTCGGTCTTCTGCAACCGTTTCAAAAGCTGATTAAACGAGTGAAGCGTGGTCGATGCCGCCATAAAATCCCTGTTCATTCGACGCAGGCGGGCATCTCGCCGGGGAGTTTGGGTTGTTTCCAGGAGCGAGGCGCCGCGCAGGGATTCGAGGGTGAGTACGCTATGGATGAAGCGCAGATGCATGCGCTCAACGTCCCGGTGTTGCATCTTTCCCGTAAACAGGGCCTGCACAAAACCGCAAAATTCCGTATAGCGGTTTCGTACGGTGCGCACGATGGTGCTTCCCATATGTTGTGGGAAAATCAGGTCGCCGACCAAACCGGCACAGAGGATTCCAACCATAACTTCGGAAATACGATTGCTGGCATAGGTGAAAAAGGACAACGGATGGTTGACTTGCGCAAGTCCTATCATGGCGGCGGTGTAACCTGCCAGGGTGAATCCGTAACAACGAAAGTTGCGGTTCAGGGCGGCTCCTGCCGTGCAAAATCCCACCCATAATGACAACCCCAGTAAAAACAGAACCCTTTCCTGCGGAAACAGGGCAAGTAAAACAAGACAGGCCCCTGCGCCGTAAAGGGTTCCCAGTATGCGATAGAGACTTTTTGTGAGGACCATGCCGGAGTGCGGATGCATGAGGACATAAACGGTAACCATGGCCGTTGCCGGTTGCCCCAGTTCGAAACGCATGGATATCCACATGGCCAACAGCACGGCAAGGGTCTGTTTGAAAGCAAACAGCCAGTTGGTTGCCTCCTTGCCGGCCTGGGCAGCCACACCTTTCACCAAGGTGAACAGATGACCTGGGCTATGGCTCCGGATGGCCTTTTTCATGGCCTATCCGTCGGTACGGTCTTGGCTGAAACCTGCGTGACCGTGTTTGCGGACCCGGCCGCGAAACTGTCGTGGAATGTTTCGGAATCCGACCCTCCACCGAGGGCTTGCATCAGCAGGGCGTGAGCGTCAAGCCTGCGAGCCTCGATCTTTGCCTTGCGCAGGGCCTCTATAAGTGTCTGGTTCTGAGCATTGAGCACATTCAGGTAGTCGGTAAGGCCGGCACGATACCCGCGCATGGCGATGTTGTAGGCTCGCTCGGCCAGGGTGTTCGCCCTATTCGTTTCGATACGTTGTGTATCCAGGGAACGAAGAGTAACCAAAGCATCGGAGACCGATTGCAATGCTTCAATCAGGGTTAGGTTGTACGATTCAACCGCTTCATCGTAATCGGCCGTTGCGACTCCAAGTTCGCTGCGCAGGCGCCCTCCCTCAAAAATAGGAAGAGTGATAGCAGGGCCGAATCCATGTGCCAGCGTCCCCGCAGACATGAATTGGGCGAATCCCAGTGCCGACCATCCGATATAAGCCGTTAGGTTAATATTCGGATAAAAAGCCGCTTTCGCCACTTTGATATTTTTGCCGGTCGATTCAACCATCCAACGCCGGGCTGCGACGTCAGGTCGGTGTCCCAAAAGGTCAGCCGGAAGTATTGAAGGCAGTTGAATCGGAACCTCCAGCGAAAGAGACGGGCGCAGAATCTTCTCTCCGTATCCCGGGCCTTTGCCGGTCAGCGTGCTCAACCGGTTACGCAGCAGCTCGATAGCTTCCGTTATGCTTTCCAGTTCGGAACGCGCTGCCGGCACCGGCGTTTCAGCCTGGCTTCGCTCGATTTCTGTGGCCAGACCGGCAGCTTGTCGTTTCTGTGTAATGGCAAGAATATCCTGGCGTTGCTGCAAAGTAGTACGGGCAATGTCTTGCGCGAAATATTGCAGAGATAACGCGATGTAGGTGCGCACGACGGCGGTTTCAAGGTTGAGTCTTATAAGGCGTGCCTCGGCATCGGCAACTTTTACCTTGCCAAGGGCTGCTTCAAGGGCATTCCGATTTTTCCCCCACAGATCGAGATTGTAGGTCAGGTCGAATATGGCATCGTTATCCCAGTAGGTATCTCCGAGGTATTTTTCACGGCTTAGAACAACGCTGGCATTTAAGCTCGGCCACATGCGGGACTTTGCACCGCCGGCCAATGCTTGGGTCCTGGCTATCCGGATATCGGCAAGGCGCAGAGAAGGATTTCCAGTGGTTGCCTGTTCTACCAGAAGGTCAAGCTGGGGGTCTCCATAGGCTTTCCACCACGCTTCCTTTGGCCATGGCGAGCCTGTCTCGGCCGCAAACCGGACAGCGCTTCCGGCATCCAGATTGTTGGGGGCGAGCATGTTGGCGTGAGGTTTGATTCCGTCGGGCAGGCGGGCGCAGCCAGTAAGGAACATGATCACAGCCATCAGGGCGAAAGCGACTTTTGCTGGTTGAATGCGAAAATTGCTGACCTGTGAAACACGCCGGCGCGGAATCCGTAGAAGGCCTGAAATTTTGATTCTTCCGGAAAACAGGGTCATGCCAATCGGTAGGGGTGAAGAAAAAGCCCTAAACATACAGTTGTCCTAGCAATGGTTGTTGCAACAAGTATTTGTTTAAAAAAATCAGCCTAAATTGGCCAAAAATTTCTGCAGTAATTCTCTAACCATTTTTATTTCCGATTCGGAAAACCCCCGGATGGACTCGTCCCTGAGCTGCTGTGCCACGGGAAGCAATTCTTCCAGAAAACATTTGCCCTTTTCGGTCAAAAACACCAGAAAGGCCCTTCTGTCAGAAGGGTCGGGGGTTCTGCGGATCAGTTCCTTCCGCTCCATGTTATCCAAAATACGGGTCGTGTTTGGTTGTTCCTTGTCTATCCGTTGCGCCAGTTCCCTCTGGCATATACCTTCGTCCATCGCAAGGCAATTGAGGACAAGCCATTGCTCCAGGGTTATGCCAAATGATCTAAGCCGCCTCCATGCCTCATTTTTATATCGTTGGCCAGTGATGCTTATCAGATAGCCAAGGGATTCTTCTAATGTGGAATAGTTTTTACCTGTCATTCTGGTAAAATACTTGTCGTGGCAACTATCGTCAAGATGTATATGTGGGTTATGGGCCGAGATGTGAATGATTGAAGCACAGAAGGTGTAGCCGATTCCCGTGTCGCATGTCCAGGACATCAGCTATCTCGAGGTGTGTAAAATCACGGTTCCCTGAACCAACGCTTTTTAGGGGTTCTTGGAGTACTTTTGGGAAAACTCTACTATTTCATGACTATTATGACGGGTTAGGGTTCTGCCGATAAACAACTGTCTAACCGAACAAGGCAACCTTATTATTGACCTAATATAAATATTTGGCACATTTCCGGTCGTGTATCGTGAGAAAAAGATTTTCGTTTTTGTTTACGGAGGTTCAAGAAGGCGAGGGTTTCGTGGCCCTCTTGCTCATAAAAAAGTTTGTTATCATATAAGGGTTCAAATCAACAACGGCACTTTGCCGGCAGAGCCGTTTAGCTCCCTTTTCTTGTTCATATGTGCCTTTTATAGGGGGAGTTATATAAGCTCTTTTGCGGCTAAGGGTACGGCCGAACATTGCACTTTGACAACCAAGAGTGAAGAGCTTGTCCTGCGGGGCAAGGGCCGGTTTTGATGGTAGCCGACACCCCTTTGCCCGGTCATATATCTGTGATCAATGGATATCAGCATTTATTGCAGATATGGCGGGATGGCGTATCATGCCGTAGAGGCGTTTTGCATTTTGCGAAAGGGGGGGGAAGAATTATGGTCAAGCAATGTTTTCGTTTCCTGTGTGTTTTGGGCTTGTTCCTCTGGTTTTCCGGGCTGTCCTGGGCAGGAGTCACCGGCAATCAATTCACCAATGGCGGGGATGGCATCAAGACCGCCACCGCGCCGCCACCTGGCACCTATTACCGCTTTTACAATTTTTTCTATTCCAGTGACGATTTGATGGACGATAGCGGCGATGAACTGGACGTCGATTTCGACGTTTTTGTCTACGCGAACGTGCATCGGATCATCCATTTCCCCGGATGGAAAGTGCTGGGGGCGGATTTTTTTTCCAATATCGTGATTCCGGTGGTTTACACCGATCTTGAGGTCGGTGCTTCCGGTGCTGTCGATGACGATTGGTCGGTGGGCGACATCTTTGTGGAGCCGGTGGCGTTGGCGTGGCACGGAGAACGCTGGGACGCGGCCTACGGCATGGGGGTGTGGGTGCCGGTCGGCCCTTGCGACGCGAACCGCCCGGCTTATCCGGGCAAGGACTATTGGTCGGGGATGTTCAGTGCCGGTGTCACCGTTTACCCGGATGCCGCCAGGAGCTGGTCGGTGTCGGCTCTCGGGCGCTATGAGATTCACGGTAAAAAGGACGGTGTGGATCTGACCCCGGGCGATGATTTTCATTTCGAGTGGGGGATCGGCAAGGCGTTGCCTGCCGACTGGAAACTTGGGCCGTTGCAGTTCTGGGAATTCGGCCTGGCCGGGTATGCACAGTGGCAGGTGACCGATGACCGGGGTGACGACGTCACCTGGGACAAGGGCAAGCATGACCGGGTATTTGCCGCCGGGCCGGAAATCCGCTGCCTGATTCCGCAATGGAAACTGTTGCTTGAATTGCGCTGCGAAAAGGAATTTGGGGCCGTCGACCGTTCCGAGGGTTATTTGACGGCTTTTGTTTTGACCAGGGCTTTTTAAAACACGGTAACTATGGTGTGGTGTTGGTCTGATGGTGGTTTGTTGGCTGCGGGAGAGGGGGGTGTCGAGACGGGTAGTCATCGGGATAGTCTGGTCCGGTTGTGGACCTTCGGTTAAGTTAGGTTTTTTCTGTCTGCAAAGGAGAAATGCCCATGGAGTTTATGTTCGGTATTCCCAGTTTTGTGCAATTCGGTCCCGGTGTTGGCAAAAAGGTAGGCGAGGTTGCCAGAAGCCTGGGGGCGCAGAAGGTCTTTTTCGTTTACGACCAAGGGGTCAAGGCTGCCGGAATGGTAGCTTGCGTGCTCGACTCGCTGGAGGCGGCCGGGCTTGAGGTGCAGGAGTATGGCGAGGTCCTGGCCAATCCTACCGATATTCAGGTTGAAGAGGCTGCATCGCTGGCCCGAAAATTCAAGGCTGAAGTCACTGTCGCGCTTGGCGGCGGTTCTTCCATCGACTGTGCCAAAGCCATCAATATCCTGCAGACCAATCCTTCTCCCATCAACCAGTATGACGGTCTTAATATGGTCGGCCTGCCGACCAAGCCGTTGATCGCCATCCCCACCACCGCCGGGACCGCCAGTGAGGTGACCGCTTTTTCCATTGTCACCGATACCGTTCGCCATAAAAAAATGGTTATTGGCGGCCAGTTCGTCGGCGCCACCATGGCTCTGGTCGATCCGGAGATGACCGTCGGAATGCCTGCGGCCCTGACCGCGGCGACCGGCATGGACGCTCTGACGCATGCCATCGAGGCTTACGTATCGAAAAACGCCATGGTGCCGACGGACCTTTTTGCCCTCAAGGCCATCGAATTGATCTATGGCAACCTGCTGCGAGCCACCCAAAACGGGAAGGACATGGAAGCACGCAGCAATATGCTGCTCGGCAGCATGCTGGCCGGACATGCTTTTAACTGTGCGGTACTCGGCCTGGTGCACAGCATCGCTCATCCTCTGAGCGTCCATTGCGGTCTTCCCCACGGGGTGGCCAATGCGGCGGGGCTGCCTTTTGTCATGGAGTACAACGCCGCGGTTGCGGGGGAGAAGACCCGGGATATCGCGTTGGCGATGGGGCTGGATGTGGCCGGCAAGTCGGTCGAGGCGGCGGCGGCGACGGCCGTGGATGCGATCAAACAACTGTCTCGTGACCTGAAGATTCCGACCTTGAGCGAGCTTGGCGTGCCCAAGGCTAAATTTGATCGTATCGCCGAGGACGCCCTGCAGGAGATTTCGACCATTTTTAATCCCCGCGCACCGAGCAAGGCGGATGTGCTCGCCATCCTGGAACAAGCCTACTGAGACCCTTTGCAACATGGCGGGCGACCCTTGTCGGGTCGCCTGCCGGTTACCGCTGTGTCCTCCGCCTCTTTGCCTTTTTTTCTGATGGAGGTTGCCAATGAAATACATCCTTGTATTCCTATTGCTTTTTTTTCAGGCACTTTTTGTTTCCGCCCAGGAAAAAACGCTGTCGATAGAGGGTTTCGAGAACGGCCTGCGTCCGGAATGGCAGGAGAAAGTTTTCAAAGGTCGGACCGCCTATAAAGTCGTGCGTGACGCAACGGGCAATGCTTTAAAAGCACAGTCCCACGGGTCGGCCTCCGCCCTGATTCTGGAAAAAAAGATCGACCTGAAGGAATTTCCGGTTCTGTCCTGGCGCTGGAAAGTGGAGAATGTTTTGGTTAAAGGAGATGCCAGGAAGAAGGCCGGAGACGATTACGCCGCCCGGATCTATGTTATCTTCCCGCACTGGTTCTTTCCCAAGACCCGCACGATCAATTACATCTGGGCCAACAAGCTGCCGCAGGGAGCTACGGTTCCGAATCCTTTCACCGCCAATGCGGTGATGATCGCGGTGGAAACCGGGGAGAATCATGTCGGCAAATGGAAGCAAGAGAGCAGAAATGTCCTGGCCGACTACCGGGCCATCTTCGGTGAAGATCCTCCTCTTGTTGGCGCTATCGCCATTATGACCGATACGGACAACACCGGTGGCGCGGCCGTTGCCTGGTACGATGATCTCCGTTTCCTGGGGAAGTAGGAGGCTCTGCTGAATTAACTTGAATGGCTTGATTTTC
>DIKU01000102.1:9432-14524 GCA_002424645.1 Pelobacter sp. UBA5610
TGCGAAGCCAGAATGCAAAAGAGCCCGATGTTTTCGCTGAGGTTTTCCTCCTTTTAAAGAGGTTCTCCGCGCTCATCAGGCTCTTTCCCCCGGTACTCAAGGAATCTGTTTTTCTTTTTCCTTAAGGTATGCGCATCGAAAAGATGGTTTTTTTCGATGTGGGAGCGGGGGTGCATAAGTTCTTCCGGCATGGAGGATTTTACTCTCGCTGCCTCTTACGTATCAGCATGCCATTTGTTTTTCCCGGCCTTGCTGTACTGGAAGAACCTACGCTTAAATTGTACTGCTACGGGTGGAGAAATGCAACGTCCGCCCCTCGTTTTTTTGGTGGATTTGCGCGTTTGCAGCCGATTTTCGGGTTGGCATTTTTGGAAAAGTCCAGTGTATTCAATGGGTGGGCTTCATGTCTTGCAGGTGAAAAATTCGATAGGGAACCGAGGTTTTTTTATGAACATCGCCGTTATGTGTTTACGCAGTAAGCATTTTCAGGATTTTTTGAAACGGATATGTTCCCAGGGTTCCGAAATCGGGGTGTTGACTGAGTTTGGCCCGGGTGGCGGCGGGGCTGCTGATGCCGCAAAGAAAGCGGGCCAGCTGGCGTGGATGGGCCAGGGCGGAGTGGTTTTCTGCGCGGATCCGGAGCGCGATTTCTCTTTCGGTGGCACCCGGCTCGAGGGGGGCGGTGCGCGGAAGTTTTTGCCCTTCTCCATGCCGACATCTGCTGCAGTCGTTGCAGTCGGAAGTACCCTGCTCGCCAAAATAATCCAGCAGGTGGCGGCTCAGGCATCTGGTTTGCTCCGCGTAAGCGAGAACCCCCCGCAGTCGCTCGATATTATGGCGCTCCTTGTCCGCAAAGGTCTGCTGCAGTTCGGCGATGAGTTTATCGGGATCGGAGGGCTGTTGCTGGAGACGGTAGCCGTGGCGCAGGCCGGTGACCTGGGTGGCCAGTTCCCCTTTTTCCTCCAGATAGCCGATGGCGGCGGTAATCCTTTCCCGCGGTTGGCACAGGGCCTCAGCGCTCTGGTCCGGATTGAGGTGAAGCCAGGTTCGTCCCGGTTTTGCGGTGGCGAACAGATTTTGTAAAAAAGTTGCGCGCTGGGGATCGAAGTCGGCACATATCTCCGCGAGGGAGCGGTTCAGGAGGATCTTGTAACTGTCGTAGAACGGTCCAGTGGCGCGCAGCACGCCCCTCATTTCAAGGTAGGTGAAGACGGTGGCTATTACCAGGGGGCGGATATCGTAACGCCCGGATAGTTCGAATAGGGAGACATCGAAAGTTTCGTCCTGCCTGAGCAGATGCTCCACCAGGCCAGCCAGGGTTTCAGGAATAGGGGTGTCGCCATAACTGAAGTTCGCCAGTATCGTCAGGTCATCGGCGCAGGCGAGGATTTCACAGTGGGCATCTTCTCCGTCGCGGCCGGCGCGCCCGATCTCCTGCATGTAGTTCTCCAGGGTCTTGGGCAGGTTGTAGTGGTAGATGGCGCGGATGTCGGCCTTGTCGATGCCCATGCCGAAGGCGATGGTGGCCACTACCAACTGCAAGTCACCGGACATGAAGGCATCCTGCACGGCCGTGCGTTCCTCGGTTTTCATCCCCGCATGGTAAGCTCGGGCCGTGACTCCTGCCGCGCAAAGAAATTCGGCGACTTCCTCGGCGGTTTTCTGCAATGTAACGTAGACGATGCCAGCTTCGGGTGGCCTCTCGCGAATGCGCTTCAGCAATCGCTGGCGGCGGTCCTGGGCGGAGCAGGGGGATACGACGAGGTGAAGGTTGGGGCGATCAAAGCTGGTGCGGATCTGGTCGTGTTCTGCAATGTTGAAGGCATGCCGGATGTCGGCGGCGACCTCCGGCGTTGCGGTGGCGGTCAGGGCCAGCACCCGGCCGACATTCAGCTCCTGGGCCAGCCTTGCGATCTTCATGTATTCGGGGCGAAAGTTGTGGCCCCACTCGGAGATGCAGTGGGCTTCATCGATGGCCAGTAATGCGATAGGGCGTCCCTGCAGGCGATTCAGAAACCTTTCGTTGGCCAACCGCTCGGGGGCGATATAGAGAAGCTTGAGGCTGCCGTCGGCCAGTTGCCGATAGATGGCCTGCGCTTCGGCGGGGCCGATGCTTGAGTCCAGGCGGGCGGCCATGATGCCACGCTCCCGTAGAGCGTCGACCTGGTCTTTCATCAGGGCGATGAGGGGCGAGATGACCAGGGTCAAGCCGTCCAGAAGCAAAGCGGGTAGCTGGTAACAGAGGCTCTTGCCGCCCCCTGTGGGGAAAATCGCCAGGGCCGAGCGTCCGGCCAGCAGGCAGTCGATGGCTGCTTCCTGCCCTGGACGAAACGAGGAAAAGCCGAAAATTTCCTGCAGGCAGCGATGGATAGCCTTGTTTGGCATGTTTTACTCCGGGCAGGGGGGCAGTGCGTGTTTGGCAAAACGGAAGAATTATTTATAACATCTAATCATTGGGTGGCAAAGTATAAAAAACACGGTTTCCAACAGGAAACCGTGCGTCATTTTTTTGGAATTTGCCGGAATCGGAACCTGGCGTGCCTTGAGATTATTTGTAGGCGGTGACACCCATGAGCTCGGGCACTTTTATCACTTTGGTGAAACCGGCCAGTTTAAGCCTTTTTACGGCATTATCCATGAAACCGGCACCACGTTTGAGTATCTGTGGGTTGCCGGTGTAGTGAAACAGAATCCCGCGCTTTTTAAGCACACGGTAGATTTCCCGGTAGAATTGCTCCCCGTAAAGTTCCCCGGCAAGTGAAAATCTCGGCGGGTCATGAATGACCGCGTCAAACGATCCGTCCGCAAGTTCCCGGATATATGTGTCGATGTCGGCATGCACCAATTGGATATTTGCACCAAAAATTCTCTGCGACCAGGGATTTTTTTTGCGTAAATCCATGACCGTGGCGCTCTTTTCGACAGAAATGACTTCCCGTGCTCCGAGGTTCAGTGCTGCCGAGGCCGCATAGCCAAGCCCGCTGCAGGTATCCAGTACCCTGCTCCCTTTTCTCACGACTTGCGCGGCCATCTGTCCGGCACTCTCAAAGGGGTTGATCCCTTTGGAAATGTGCATTTTAACTCCGCTTATTTCCAGCAGTGGCGCCTGCTCGGTGGGCACGAGTTTGTAATAACCATCGCCCCTGACTTCAAGAACCTCGAGTTGTCCGTGTTCCATGCGGACTATTCTGTTTTCCCTGCCTGCAATCTGTTGCAGTTCTTCCCTGCCCAGTCGGTTGTCCGCATCCAGGATAAGCTCCTGGTTGCAAAGGGCAAACGTGCTACGGGAGAGATTCAGGTCGACGGAAATATCGACGCTGTTTTGGCCTTTGGCCAACGCGTCGAGTACCTCGCTGGCGATCGCCGCATGCAGGTAATAACCGGTTTTGTTCATGATGCTCCCGGGGTTTTGAAGTGGATGCTTATGCAGAAATTTGATGCCGGCCTCGATCATACCACTTCATGCGGAAACCTGCCGTGGATTTTTTATCCTGGTTTTTATTTCCCCGAGGGGTGGATTGGCGTAGCTTCAGGTAAGAAAAAGGGGACAGTCTACTTTTAATTCGTAGTCTGTCCCCTTAAATGATCCGGCACCGGTACTGTCTTTTCAAAGATTTAGAGTGTTGCCAGTGAACAGTGAATCAACGCTTTGGGTTTGCTATTTTTTTTCAAAATCCGAAAAAGCGGTTTTTTTGTAATGGCCTCCGCTAACAAACCTCAATAATTGCCGGAATCGATGCGTGGGTATATATCCTTTTAGATCAATGATCGGCTTGCCGAGACTATCCAGAAACATGGTGGTGGGAGTGTAGTAGATTCGATAGTCCTCTTTTAGCCCTTTTTCGTGGCTGATATCGACCTCCACCACAAGAAACCGGTCGTTCAGGGTAGCGATAATATCCTTATCCTGAAATACCTTGCGTTTCATCTCTGTGCATTGGTAACACCAAGGTGTGGTAAAAAAGAGAAGCAGGGGCCGTTGAGTGTCTTTGCCTTTTTGCAGGGCGGTTGCATAATCCAGATAATGCAGTTTTTCTGCAGCGCATACGCACGCCGGACATAGCAAGTACAAACAGGTTAAGAAGGTGATGCAGAGCGGAAGGAAACACATCCGTTTTCCCGTCCGATCAGCATGTGAACGAAGAGAAAACTTTTTGAGGAGGAATCCCGACCGAGTCGGGATTCCCGAGATTTTCTCCAAAAAAGCCGCATTTTTGCCTGTGCATATGGCGTTCATGCGATCAGGGCTGACGCTTTTCGTAAGCGTCGAACTTCATGGTTTTGTATTTTTCCGTCGCCACATATTCCAGCATACGTTCAAACCGCGACTTCGCTATGGCACCTTTACCCAGCAAGACCGTCGTTCCGTCGGGAGCGATAAAAACATTGGTGGGCGTGTAATTAACCCCGAACTTTTTTACCGTCTGTTTTTCTTTGTCCATATCGACGATGACGGGAATGAAGTTCTGGTTGATGAAATTTATGACTTTAGAATCCTGGTAAACCTTGCGTTCCATATCCTTGCACCGGTAGCAATACGACAGATGGAAGAACAGGAGCATGGGTTTTTTAAGTTCCTGCTGTTTTGCCAGGCCCTGTTCATAGGTTAGCCAATGCACGCCACTTTCAGCTGCCGTGGCCGGAGACGAAAAATGCGTCAAGGTCACGACTGCTGCCAGGGCGATAAGTATAAGCTTGATACCTTTCATGGGCTCCTCCCTTATGCGAGGTTGCTGGTTTTTTTAGAAACGGTAGCTTGCCATGAAACTGAATGTATCCATAGTGTGAGACACTTTGGAGCCGTAAAATGGGTTCTCCATTGGATTGGAGTTGCCGTTATTGCTTTCGGAATTGGTAAAGGCATGTTCATAAGCGAAATCGAAGTCCCAATTCGTCCAGGTGTAGGTAAATCCTGCGGTGGCATGGTGCTCTACAAGAGCCGGAAAAAGCGGACTCAGGTTGACATTGGTGACCGGGGTGTTGCCGTAATTATAACCCGCGCGGATTTTGAAGGACTCGGTCAATTCGTATTCGGCCCCGATGGCGATCACGTATTGATCGTCCCAGTCCATTTCAAAGGGGATCTCCAATT
>DIKU01000001.1:0-576 GCA_002424645.1 Pelobacter sp. UBA5610
TCTACGCGGCGTCCAAGAAGGCCAACGAACTGATGGCCCATACCTATGCCCATCTTTACCGGTTGCCGGTTACAGGTCTGCGGTTTTTTACCGTCTATGGTCCCTGGGGACGGCCCGATATGGCTTTGTTCCTTTTTACCAAGGCCATTCTGGAGGGCAAGTCTATCGATGTGTTCAATTACGGCAAGATGCGTCGGGACTTCACCTATATCGACGATATCGTCGAAGGCGTTGTGCGTACCCTCGACCATACCGCCCAGGCCAACCCCGACTGGAGCGGCGCGGATCCCGATCCCGGAACCAGCAACGCACCTTACCGTTTGTACAATATTGGCAACAACAACCCCGTTGAACTGTTGCACCTTATCGAAACGCTGGAAAAAGCCCTTGGCAAAACCGCCGAGAAAAACCTCCTGCCGATTCAACCCGGCGACGTACCGGCCACTTATGCCGATGTGGATGACTTGACCCGCGATGTCGGATTCAAGCCCTCTACCAGTATTGAGGACGGTGTTGGCAGGTTTGTGGAGTGGTACAAAGGGTATTTTCAGTGCTGACTGCTGACTGCTGACTGCT
>DIKU01000001.1:648-2522 GCA_002424645.1 Pelobacter sp. UBA5610
TGGTGACTGGTGACTGGTGACTGGGTTTGCTGTGAAAGCCAATCACGAATCACTAGTTACGGCCTTTTATATGACCAATAACAACCAAAAGAATTTTCCATGACAGGCGCCGCAATATATACATTGGTTATTGTAGGAATGATGCTGGTCGCCCTGGTTTTTGAAATATTGGCACCGGATATCATCGTTTTTTCCGCCCTGGGATTGCTTTTGTTGGCAAATGTACTGTCACCGGGTGAAGCCTTTGCAGGCTTTTCAAATCCCGGAATGTTGACAGTCGGGCTTCTTTTTATCGTCGCCTATGCGGCGCAATCTTCCGGAATTCTGGCCTTTTTTGCCGACAGGGTGATGGGGCGCAGCGGTGGCGGGCGCCGATCCCTGGTCAGAATGATGGCACCCGTTTTCGGTATGTCGGCTTTTCTCAACAACACGCCTATTGTGGCGATGTTTACCCCGACCATTCGCGACTGGGCGCTGAAACACCGCTTCTCTCCAAGTAAATTCCTGATTCCCCTTTCCTATGCCTCCATTTTCGGTGGGATTTGCACCCTCATCGGCACATCCACCAACCTTGTCGTCAACGGTATGCTGCAGCAAGCCACCCATCGGAGTTTCGGGATGTTCGAATTGGCCTGGGTAGGGGTGCCTTGTGCTGTTGCCGGAATTGCCTTTATGGTCTTATTCGGGTTTCGTTTGCTGCCCGAGCGTAAAGACCTGGCTGAAAGTCTGCAAAATGGGGGAGGGCGTGAGTATTTTATTGAAATGAAAGTCCAGGCAGGAAGTTCCCTGGCAGGTAAAACCGTTGAAGCGGCCGGATTGCGTAATCTCGGGAACATCTATCTTGCCCAGATTCAACGCAACGGCAATTTTGTGGTTCCCGTGCGCCCTAACGATGTCCTGCATGCAGGGGATCACCTGTTTTTTACCGGGCAGGTCGATTCCATTCTGCGCCTGCATAACATCCCCGGCCTGGTCCCCGGCCATGAAAAGGAATTCTGTCTTGCTCTGCGCCACAGCGGCAAGGGGCGGATCCTGGAAGCGGTTGTATCGCGATCCTCCCCGATGCTCGGCAAAACCATCAAGGAAGGGAACTTTCGAGCCAGATACGATGCCGCAATCCTGGCCGTGCATAGGCATGGGGAATACCTGACCTCCAACCTCGGCCGGATCGTGTTGCGACCAGGCGATACCCTTCTGCTCCTGGCAGGGGAAGACTTTGTCAAGCGATGGAATTTTTCCCGGGAATTTTACATGGTTACCAAGGTGGTCGAATTGCCCAAAGTATCCCGGAGAAAATCTCTTGTCACCCTGGGCGTTTTGACCGGAATGGTTGCTTTATCCGCCACAGGTACGCTGGATATCCTTAAGGCCGCTATTTTGGCGGCCATTATTCTGATTTCAACAAAATGTCTTACGGTCGTCGAAGCACGACGCTCCATTGAACTCAACGTATTGATCGTCATCGCCGCCGCTCTGGGTATCAGTCGCGCCCTGGAAAAAACCGGCGCGGCAGGATTCCTGGCCAGTCATATAATCCAAATGGTACAAGATTGGGGTCCTATGGGGTTGCTCGCGGCCGTTTACCTGGTGACATCGCTGCTGACCGAAGTTATTACCAACAACGCCGCCGCCGCACTGGTATTCCCCATCGCCATGGCCGTTTGTAGTCAACAAGGCCTCAACCCCATGCCGTTTGCCGTCGCTATTGCCGTTGCCGCGTCCGCCAGTTTCGCCACTCCCATAGGTTATCAGACCAACCTGATGGTTTACGGCCCGGGTGGGTACAAATTCAGCGATTTCCTTAAACTCGGGATACCCCTGAATTTTATTTTTATGGCAGTGGCCCTGATCGTCATACCAAGGGTGTGGGGATT
>DIKU01000056.1:0-3066 GCA_002424645.1 Pelobacter sp. UBA5610
CCGACAACGAACGCGGCATCAACAGGGCAGGCGGCGAACAGGGTCGCGGCTGCGGCAAGAACACAGAATAGATGTTTGAACGTTGGCATATCCTTTTACCTCCTAGATAAAAAAGATCGTACATTGCGAGGAATAACTACTCATAAAAAAATTAAATGGTATCTGTGAAACGATGGTACGTGTGCTACCCGCCGACGGAGATGTTTAATCCCCTTTCCCGAAGGGCGCGAATTCGCTCTTCAACGTGTTCAACCGTTGGCGATTCAACACCCTTCAAGGGATAACTGATATCCAGTTGTCTGTATTTCATTTCACCAAGACGGTGGTAAGGCAGGATGTCGAGCGACTGTACGTTGCTCAATTGCTCGACAAACTCGGCGGTAGCCTCGAGATTGCTGTCGGAATCGTTGATTCCGGGAATCAATGGAAGACGAATCTTTACAGGTATGCCGAGCCTGGAGATTTTGCGAATATTGTCGAGAATCAGTTGGTTGGAAACCCCGGTGAGGCGCTTATGCTCGGCATCGTCCATGTGTTTGATGTCGGTCAGTACCAGATCGACATGCTCCAGGATAGACGCGTAAACATCCCAGGGTAAAAGGGAACTGGTTTCTATGGCAGTGTGAATGCCGCGTTTCTGGATTTCTGCCAGAGCCGCTTTGAGGAATTCCGGCTGTGCGGTTGGTTCCCCACCCGAAAAGGTGACTCCGCCGCCGCTCTGCTCATAAAATTTGCGGTCACGCTCGATGATCTGCATCAGGTCGGGAACGGAGACATACCGTCCGATAATGTTGATGGCTCCTGCGTAGCAGTGTTTTGCACACTGGCCGCACAGGGTGCAGCGTTCCCGGTCGATGATGATATCTTCACCGGCTGTTTCCCCTTGGTGGATGGCTCCCGCCGGGCATACTTCCAGGCATTTGCCACAGCCAATGCAGTTGTTGGTCACGAAGGTGATTTCCGGCTTGTAAGCCAGGGATTCAGGGTTCGAGCACCATAGGCATTGCAGCGGGCATCCTTTAAGGAAAACATTGGTGCGAATACCCCCGCCATCGTGGATGGCGAATTTCTGAACATCGAAAATCAATCCCTTCAGGCCTTCGCCACGGTCGCCGATGTTGTCAAAATCAAGGACCTTTTCTCTCCAGTTCATGGTTGTTCTCCAGGTGTTCGGTTTAACCGTATTACCAGGTGGGGCGGGGGCCGGATCCGTATGCATCCGGCCCCCTGGTCTTACAACTACGGTAAGCAGCTTAGAAGACCTGCTCGGTGCGGGACATGATGTCATCCTGCAGCGATTTATCCAGCGCGGTGAAGAAAGCGCTGTAACCGGCTACGCGAACCACCAGACTGGCGAATTCCTCCGGTTTTTCCTGGGCTTTCTCCAGGGTTTTGCGGTCGATGACGTTGTACTGCACATGGAACCCGCCATTTTTGAAGTAGGTTTCGGTAACGGCGATAAGGTTACGCAGACCTTCTTCACCTTTCACGGCGTTGGGATGGAACTTCTGGTTGAGCAGGGTGCCGTTGGAGGTGACTTCATGGTCGAGTTTGGCGACGGAGTTAACCGTTGCGGTCGGACCGGAGATATCGAAGCCGCCGATGGGGGAAACGCCGTCAGCCAAAGGAGTGCCTTTTTTACGGCCGTCCGGAGTCGCTTCAACCACGCCGCCGAAAGGTACGTTGGCGGATGCAGGGTAAAGACCGGGCTGGAACTGGCCGCCACGGGGGTTGCGGTACTTGTTGACTTCGCGGCAGTAGATGTTGGCCGATTCGACGGCGATTTCATCAGCGTAATCATCGTCGTTGCCGTACTTGGGAGCACGGTTGACAAGCATCTGGCGGATGTTTTCAGCGCCTTCAAAGTCCTTGTCGAGAACCTCTTTCAGTTCCGGCAGGCTGATGACTTTTTCATCGAAGCACAACTTCTTGATAGCGGTCAGGGCATCCCCGGCGTTGGCGACGCCAACTCCTTGAGGGCCGCTGAAGTTATAGATGGCGCCACCTTCCTGCAGCGACTTGCCGCGACCGATGCAGTCTTCAACCAGGCTGGAAAGGAAGGGCAGGGGTACATTTTGACCGTGGGCCAGGTCGACCATGTTGTCGGCGTGGCACATCAAGCCAACGAAGTATTCCATTTGCTTGGTATAGGCGGCCATAACGTCGTCGAAAGACTTCATTTCGGTAACGGCGCCGGTCTGGGGACCGACCTGCATGGCAGTGCGCTTGTCGTAGCCGTTATTGAGGGTAAGCTCGATAACTTTGGCCATGTTGAAGAAGGCGGCGTCGTGCCAGCCTTCGGTCTTGCCGCCGACCTGGGGCTCGACGCAACCGATGATGCCGTAGTCGCGGGCGTCTTCCAGGGTCAGGCCACGGGACAGCAGGGCCGGAATGATGGTGCGGTCGTTAAAGAAAGCCGGAACGCCAAGACCCATGCGGCTGACTTCGGCGGCCTTCATGTACAGCACATCGGCGGTCCCTTCGTGGATACGAACCGACAGGGAAGGGGCATAGAGTTTGGTGTTGGCCGCTGCCTGCAGAAGCATCAGCGACAGTTCGTTGGTGGCGTCTTTGCCTTCGCGGTCCACGCCGCCGACGATGATGTTCATGAACATCGGGTAGCCGGCAAAGGCCATGGTGGAGTTTTCGTCACGAACCTTGTTCAGGCCGTTGAGTTTGAGCCACATCAGGTCGAGCAGTTCCTGAACTTTTCCATCCGACATGGAGTCTTTGCTGGCTGCGTAGAAGGGGTAGCAGTACTGATCGAAGCGCATGGGCGAGATGGAGTGCCCGTTGGATTCGAGCTGAATGACCAGGTGGATGAACCAGAAGGACTGGACTGCTTCCTGGAAGGTTTCCGCCGGCTGCGCAGGCACCTTGCGGCAGATGCGGGCGATCTCCAGCAGTTCGGCTTTGCGGGTGGCGTCTTTCTCTGCGGCGGCCAGGCGATCGGCTTCATCGGCATAGCGATTGGCGAAAGCGATGACAGCCTTGTTGGCGATGATGGTCGACTCCAGGAAGTGCAGCGACTTCATCTCGTGTGCATCGGCGTAGTTGAATTTTGCC
>DIKU01000056.1:3179-33827 GCA_002424645.1 Pelobacter sp. UBA5610
TCCTGCTTCATCAGCGCCGTAGCGATCTCCTGGTTGGTCTTGCCCTTCCAGTAGGGAAAAACATCTTTGCGCAGGGTGTTTTTGACATCTTCGCTGATCAGGAAGACGTCGGCCGTGCGTTTGGCAAGACGATCAAGCTCGGCTTCCAGCCACTCGCAGGAAAACTCGGGATAAACGGGTGCGGAACGGGGCATGCTGCACTGGTTGCCGACAATGAGTTCATCATCTTCGATGTAAATCGACATCCCCATGAGGATTTTTTCCAACGCTTTGGCGCGCCGGGTGGTCATGGGCAGACCTTCGGTCTCCTTGTAGGATTCGGTGATGAGTTTGGCACGTTCGGCACAGATTTCCGGAGTGGTGGCCAGGAATCTCGCCTTGATTTTCTCCACGCGTTCAGTGGGTCCCTGAGTAGCGACGACGGGGTCAACTTTTACCTTTGTAGACATGTTTCCTCCTTTTGAGGGTTTTTGAGATGTCTTTTTTATCCGGCAGGCACAACGCACTCTGCCGGATACTTTGTATGTGCTGCAAAAATCGGATAATCGGTTTAGCGGCTTCCCGCAGGGTATTTCCGAGTTACTTGATAAAGCCGTGTGCCAGGTTGAGGATCAGGGTGCCGACTGCAATGGCGCCGGCCGGCGGATCGATATGGGTAGACCCGTGATTCCATATCATGCGGGCTACCAGTTCCTGCAGCAGGCCGGCCAGGACGCCGACAATGGCCGCTAACATCAGGGAGTTGAACAGCAGGAAGGCAAGGGCGCTGAGAATGGCCTGACAGTGCCAGACGGGTAACTTCTGGATTTCGCCGGTACCCAACTGCAGACCGATCAGGCTGATGGCGGCAATGCCCCAGGCAAAAATCAGGGGTACGACGAAAGCGCCGGTAGCCGAGACGGTGCCTTGAACAACCATGGGGTCAAGCACGTTTTTGGTGCCCATGGCCATAGCGGCCGACAACAGGCCGACGCCAAAGCTGAACACGATAAGACGGGCAGGTTGTGCCATCCAGGGCACCCAGGACAATGCTCCATCGTTGGTCCCAAGGAATCCATGGTCGCGAATCGATGCGCCATTACCCCAGGGCATTTCTTTCAAGAACAGCAGGCGCGCAACGCTCTGGGTGATGACGACTGTAAGTGCGATGCAGTCCGCCATGTTCACAAACGGAATTTTGACCAGAAGTTGCAGCAGTACATGACCAAATACCGCGAATACCCCTCCGACCAGCAGTACATCCCAGGAGGTACCGATAAGCGGTGAAAGGATGTCTTTGCCGCTGCCGCTTGGCAGGTTCTTTTTGATACCGGCAGCGTAGGCTACCGCCGCCACTCCTGCTACAAAGCCGCCGGTGTGAGGTCCAAAAAGAGGACCCAGACCGACCTGCATGAGCAGGAACTCTGAACCACCGTTAAAGATTACGAAGCAGCCGGCCAAAACGATCAGGCCGCAAATGCTGAAAGAAAACAGTCCGCCGAGAGCGGCGCCGACGATACCGCCACCAAAGCAAAGTAATAACGTGTCTAAAGACCAAGGAGCCATGGTTTTTCCCTTTCCTGAATGCCCTTAAATGTGATACGAACGTAGCGAATTAAATAAAAGAGATCGGTTGACGTACGTCTTTCCTTGCAAATTCTGACATCGGGTCGTTTCTTTTTGCGCGCACCTTATTTGTATGTTAGGGGGGACTGAATAACAATCGCTACAAGATGCTATATTTGTCCCCCGTAATAGTGATCTTCTACATCACCCCCGCGAGTCGTCACCAGTAAGTCCCCCTTTTTGTCCCCCAATGTAGTGAAAATTAGTGTCACCCTTTGCTGTAAACGATATTTTACTTTGGCAGGACTCAGGCCTCATGCTATCTATATCTAATGGGAAAGCATCTGATTGGCAGGGTGTTGCAGTGACAGTCGGCGATCGAAGGAGTTGGAATGGCGTGTCAGCAGATACAAATCCTTGATTTGATCGAAAAGCAAGTCCTGGAGGAGATCGTCCGGGATTTTACCAAGGCGACCCGCGTGGCTTCGGTGCTGGTCGATCTTAGCGGGCAGCCGATCACCCGTGAGCACAATTTTTCCCGGCTGTGCAAGGATTACTGCCGGTCCACCCCGGAAGGGCGTGCAAAGTGCTACGCCAGTGATAAATTCGGCGGTGAAGAGGCCAGGAAAATAGGTAAGCCATTTATCTATAAGTGCATGAATGCCGGGCTCATGGATAGCGCCACCCCGATTATTGTCGAGGGCTATCATGTCGCAACCCTGGTGATGGGGCAGGTGTTGACAAAGCCTTTATCCGTTGAGGAAGCGATTGACGCGGCCCGGAGAATCGGGGTCGAGGATGTTGCAGGATATCTCAGGGCATTGCATGAAGTGCCGGTGATGAGTTATCAGAGATTGCAGTCAGCGGTAAACCTCATGTGCACCATCGCCAAAACCATCAGTTCATTGGCTATTCAAAAATATCTGTCACAAAAGGCCTATCAGAAAAACCTGCACAACATCATCAACAGCGTTTCCGAGGCCATCATTTCAACCGATATCGATGGCATTGTTACGCTAATCAACAAAGCAACGGTCAAAATGTTCGGCCGTGAACCTTCCTCAATAGTCGGGCAACCACTTTTTAATCTTTTTGCCAAGCCGGAAGCTTTCAAGGAGTATCTGGTCGGTAAAAATAATCAGGAAATTATTGACACTCTGCCGGTATTTGAAGTGTTGAAACCCGATGGGCAGATTTTTTACGCGCATGCCTCCTTTCAGGAAATCTTTCTCACCAAACGGGAAGCCATGGGCTACGTGACCGTATTGCGGGATGTGACCCAGGAAAAAAAGGTAGAGAAAATGAAGGAGGACCTGATCGGCATGTTGACTCATGATATGGGCAATCCGATTCTGTCCATCCAGAGGGTGCTGGAGTTGATGCTTGACGGCCATCTCGGATCCCTCAACGACAGGGGTGGTGATCTCGTGTCCCTGGCGTTAAACTCGACCCACAAACTGTCCGGCATGGTTTCGAACTTTCTCGATATTTTTCTGGATGAATGCACGGGCGTCAATCTATGTCAGGTGCCGGGAGATATGGATTCCACGCTTGCCGAAAGCATCAGGTATGTCGGCTTTTCAGCCGATGACAAGAAAATCAGCATAACTTTCCAGCCCGGTCGCGCCGGAGTGCGGATGTTGGCGGATTGGAGCCGCTTTCAGCGTACCTGTGTCAATCTTCTCGAAAACGCCATTCGTTTCAGCCCTCATCAGGGCGAAATTTTTGTGGAGGCCGAGCAGATTTGTGATCCGAAATATGGCGATTGTATCCTTGTGACCATTTCTGATCAGGGGCAAGGTATCGACAAGGAAAAACAGTCTCTCATTTTTCAGAAGTTTTATACGACGAGCGTACAGCGTGGCAACGAACGTCGTGGTGTGGGCCTGGGCCTCACATTCAGCAAAATGGTTGTCGAAGCTCACGGCGGCGAGATATGGGTGGAATCACCCTATGTTGATGACTCCGGGGCTGAGGTAACGGGTGGCCGCTTTCGCTTTCGCATTCCTGTTACAAGCGGTCAGGAACATAGCGTGCCAAGGGGGACTGACCATGAATGAAGCGCGACCCATAACGGTGTTTATCGCTGATGATCATCCCATCCTGCGTATCGGTTTGAGCATGTATCTCGAATCGAAACAACACATCAAGATCGTTGGTGAAGCCGATAACGGCTTTGATGCGGTCAATGCCATCAATGACAATCCGCCGGATGTTGTGCTCATGGATGTTGATATGCCGGGATTGTCGGGCATAGAGGCCATCCGTGTCCTGCGCAAGACGCTGCCGGACCTGAAGATCATCGTCTTGTCGACGTATACCAAAAAGGAATACGTGCAGGAGGCCATGCTCGAAGGAGCCAACGGTTATGTGGCTAAAAATACCAAAATTGATGAACTGATAAAGATTATTGAGGATTTTGCCGGGGGAAGAGAATGTCACTCACCCTACCTTTTGAATCTTGCGATCAAGTGGCGCCAAATGCAGGATGAGGACGGCGACGGGGGCGACCATAACCTGACCAAGACCGAAATCCGTGTTTTGAAAAATATCGCCCAGGGAAAAACCAACAGCGAAATAGCTCAGATTAATTTTGTAAGCATCGAAACCATCAAGACGCATGTTCAGAGGATTTTTAAAAAACTGGAAGTCAACAATCGCATGGAGGCCGTGGCTGTTGCCCGTAAAAAGCATATTCTATGACGGTATTCGGGAACAATAGGTGCGCCTGCTGATCTCCGCAATCTTTTTGACTTTTAGTATCCCATTCTGCTTGTCCCGCCCCAAATCGTTTTTATAATTGGTTTTGCCTTAAGCTTTTGGTTCTCACGTTGCCCTTTTCAAACCGCGCAGTCCTGAGGCCTGCCTCCCTCCTGTAAGATAACAAAGGTTTTGAATTGCTGAAATCCACATGAATTCTTGAGTTGTTTATTTATTCTTAAAAACAGCCATATACGTATGAAAGCTCAAAACAGGTTTAACTTATTGTTGATATGTCTGCGCCGGTTGCATCCTTTGATACGATAACGCTACTCTTAGAGCGCTTGCGTTTCAGGGATGGTTGATATTGTTTTTTCTCCTACTTTTTCCGGGACAGGCAGGTTTTCTTGAGGGGGGTAGGGGCGTGAGTCCGCGGAAAACTTTCGGGGATGCAAGATGGCGTGCAGGCATCTTGCAATATGTTCCGGCGATCGTCACTTGCTGAGGGCGTTTTCTGTTGAGAACGGAAGCCAAATGATCATGCTGTGAATGCGTGTTTTGGAGTATGATTATGGGAAAAAATTTTATCAAGATTTGTTTATCTAGATAGTTCATATTTGAATAAAAGGTGATTGGAATGACATGCATGGCTTGACGCGTAACATCATAAAAAAGGCATGTGATTTAAAATAATTAGACAAATTTTTAAAAAATGTGAATCGATAAGGAAAATTACTTACTATGAGGTTATTTGACATAGGTGTTTAAATGTAATACCTTAATGCTAATTATTATATAGAAGGGAGAAAGATAATTCTTTTAAAAGTTGAGAGAAAAATTGCTGAAAAAATTGGTTTTGAAGACACGTTTTTCAAAAATTGGGAGGATTGGCGATGGCATGTTAAGCATGCGATCAAGGATGTTGAAACGTTTGAACGTATTGCAGGTATCGAGTTTGATGAAGGATTTCGCAAGAATATTGCTTTGACGCTTGAAAAGTTCCCTCTTGCCATAACACCTTATTACCTGTCTCTTATCGATTTTTCCGATTATCAAAACGATCCCGTTTTTATTCAATCTTTCCCCGTACCCCAGGAGCTGGAAACGGATTCTCGCGAGATGGCGGATCCTCTGGCGGAAGACAAGGACAGTCCCGCTCCCGGGATTACCCACCGTTATCCTGATCGCGTTCTGTTTCACGTCAGCAATGTGTGCGCAATGTATTGTCGGCATTGCACTCGCAAACGTAAGGTCGGAGACCAGGATTCCATTCCGGGCAGGGAAGAAATCCAACAGGGTCTGGAATATATTGCCAGGACGCCCCAGATTCGTGACGTGCTGCTGTCCGGGGGAGACCCCCTGATGTTGTCCGATGATCACCTCGACTGGATTCTTACCGAGTTGCGCCGTATCCCTCATGTTCAGGTCGTGCGTATCGGAACCCGTATGCCCGTGGTGCTTCCCTATCGGATTACCGATGATCTGGTTAATATGCTGCGCAAGCATCAGCCTTTGTGGATCAATACCCACTTCAATCATTCCCGCGAGCTTACTTCGTCTGCGCGAACTGCTTTGCGGAAGCTTGCTGATGCAGGGTTCCCCTTGGGCAATCAGACCGTGTTGCTGGCCGGAGTAAACGATTGTCCGCGTATTATCAAGGAGTTGGTACATCGCCTGGTTGATAATCGGGTGCGCCCCTACTACCTGTACCAGTGCGATCTTTCCGAGGGTTTGGCCCATTTTCGGACGCCCATTGGTAAGGGCATCGAAATCATGGAAAACCTCATCGGCCATACCAGCGGTTTTGCCATTCCCACGTATGTGGTGGATGCTCCCGGCGGCGGCGGGAAGATCCCCCTTAACCCGAACTATTTGATTTCGTTGTCCACAAACAAAGTGGTACTGCGAAATTACGAAGGTGTCATTACCACGTATCAGGAGCCGCATAGCTACGAACCGATTTTCTGCGACCGTCGCTGCAACGATTGCCATCTGCAGTTAAAACTCAAAGGGGCGGATGAATGTCAGGCGACCGGCATCGTCAAACTGCTGTCGGATCATGATGAAACCATCTCCCTGACGCCGGAGGATAATGACCGGATGGACAGGAGGAGTGATGATTGATCGCATGGAGCGCATAGGGCGTTCCCTGATCCAGCATGGTGATCACAGCGCGCGTATCTATCTTATGAAGATATCTTCGGAGGATTGTCCGCAAATCGTCGATGCGTTGGACGCTTTGGCTGACCGGGAGGGGTATTCCAAGATTTTTGCCAAGGTTCCCGTCAGTATCAGCCAGGAGTTTTTGGACAATGGTTACCGGGCCGAGGCGCGCGTTCCGCAACTGTTCCATGGCCGGGAGGAAGGGGTTCTTCTGGGTAAGTTCCTGCATTCCGCGCGTTCGGTTGAACGTGAGCCGAAGTTGGTTGAAGATGTGCTGGCGAAGGCGAGGGGGCAAGCGAATGACCGGATGCCTGTGCTGCCGCAAGGAGCTGTACTACGGCCATTGATTGAGGCCGATGTCGCCATGGCGGCGGCGGTGTACAAAGAGGTGTTCGCCAGCTACCCGTTTCCCATCCACGATCAAGGTTATCTGCTGGATACCATGCGCGATAATGTGCGCTACTTCGGTGTCTGGCACAAAGGTCGGTTGGCCGCTTTGGCCTCGGCTGAAATGGACAGGGGCGCAAAGCACGCCGAAATGACGGACTTTGCCACGCTGCCCTGCTTCCGGGGGATGGGGCTTGCCCGGATTCTGCTGGCAAGTATGGAGCGGGCGATTCATTCAGATGGTATCCGTACCGCATTTACCATCGCCAGAGCCTATTCGTATGGCATGAATATTACCTTCGCCCGTATGGGCTACAGGTTTGGCGGTACTCTGCGCAACAACACCCAGATTTGTGGGCGACAGGAAAGCATGAATGTCTGGTACAAGGCTCTTTCCTGAGGTGGAAAGGGATCGCGCACTGAAGTCTTGTTCTGGGTGGCTGCTCGCAAACGGATAAAAAAATGCTGAATGGTGTCTTTTAGGTTGCAAATATAATCTTCGCATGATAGAAGATTCGTTCTTGTCGGGGCGTAGCGCAGTCTGGTAGCGCACCTGTCTTGGGCACAGGGGGTCGGAGGTTCGAATCCTCTCGCCCCGACCATTTAAGCGCCAGTAGCTCAGCTGGATAGAGCATGTGACTTCTAATCACAGGGTCGAGGGTTCGAGTCCTTCCTGGCGCGCCAGAGGGTTTGAGGGTTGGCATACATGGCCAGCCCTTTTTGTTTTTTTTCTGGCATACTTACCAGGTGGACTATTCCATAGAATTTTCATATAGTTTTTTGATGCAAATGATTGTGGCCTGGTGTGCAGGTCGTGTATCGATGTTTTCTGCTCAGTACGGTTGGTTCGTGCACGGCGGACATGGATACTGGCGATGCGACCCTTGCCCGTCCCTTGCATTGGATTTCATCAGACTGGCGCCATTCCTCGCATATATCCCTGCTTCGCGACAAGGTCCATGAAATCTGGCAAGCAAGGTTGATGGTCGCCGGGCTGAGTGGTGGTATGAGACAAGCGTTGCGGTCATGTCATTGGCTCGTTTATACTGCGGTCGTGCATACTTGGTACACGTGGTTTGACACCGTCCGGAGGGATTCTTTTGGTCGAAGCTAAAAGTGCTGCGTTGCTGGAAAAAACCATCCATTACGAGTTTGCCGATAAGTCGCTTCTGCAGGAAGCGCTTTCGCATAAATCGTTCAGCAATGAACAGAATGATCGGTCTGCTCCCGACAACGAAAGACTTGAGTTTCTCGGTGATGCAGTGCTGGGTCTGGTTGTCAGTCATTATGTGTTTCGTTCCTTCGGGCAATTTCCTGAAGGTGAGTTGACCCGCATTCGTTCCGAGGTCGTCAGCGAAAAAGGTCTGTTTTCCATCGGCAAGGCCATTGGTCTGGGCGATTACATGCATCTGGGCAAGGGCGAGGAGCGCAGCGGCGGGCGTCGTAAAAGCAGTCTGCTTGCCAATACGATGGAAGCATTGCTGGGCGCTGTGTTTTGCGATGGTGGCTTTGAATGCGTCAAGCAGGTCATTGAATCCCTGTTTTCCGAGAGCATCAAAAATGCCGCCCGTCGCAAGGCAGGCGTTGATTACAAAACACGCCTTCAGGAGCGTCTGCAAGCCCAATTTGGTGAGGTCCCCAATTATGTTCTGGTTCGCTCGGAGGGGCCTCCTCATCAAAGATCCTACACGGTTGAGGTCCATTTTCGGGGGGCATCCATCGGTCAGGGGCAGGGGCACAGCAAGAAATCTGCTGAACAGGCTGCTGCAAGGCAGGCATTAGAGCATTTTGGCGGGTGAGTGCGGATCAAAATGGCGGCACATAGGCGGTTGCAGCAGCAAATCAGTCAGCACTATCCAGGGTGCTGTATATGACGATCTTCCCTTTTTTTATCCCTCATCATGGTTGCCTGCATCGCTGCGTTTTTTGTCAACAGCACCGGATCAGCGGTGTTTCTTCCGCCCCCACTCCTGCACAAGTATCGCAACAGCTCGCTGCCATGTTGCCAGCCCATGGTAGTGGTGAAGTCGCATTCTACGGCGGCAGTTTTACACTGCTTGATAACTCCCTGCAGAGGGATTATCTGGCGTGCGTTGCCCCATTTATTCGTAACGGGCAGGTTGCCGGTATCCGGATCTCGACGCGCCCGGATGCGTGCGATGCCGAGGTTGTCGCCAGTCTTAAAATGGCTGGGGTAACTACTGTTGAGCTAGGTTGCCAATCCTTTTCATCCGAGGTGCTGCGTCTTTCGCAGCGCGGTCACGGACCCCGTGACGCTGCATTATCCGTAGCACAGTTACGTAACAATGGTGTGCGTGTAGGACTGCAGTTGATGCCGGGATTGCCCGGTGGGAGTTTTGAGGAAGCGCGTGCTTCGCTGACTCAGGCCTTGAGTTTGCGACCGGATTTTTTGCGTATCTACCCAACCGTAGTATTGGCCGGAACGGCTTTGGAAAATTTCTGGCGGCAAGGGGATTTCGTGCCGTTGACCCTCGATGAGGCTGTTGATTTGTGTGCGGAACTTTTGTGGTATTGCCGTATGGCAGGTATGCCGGTTATTCGCATGGGACTGCAGTCCTCTCATGAGTTGGATAGTGGATCGGTTGTTGTCGATGGTCCCTACCACCCGGCTTTTGGCCAACTGGTCCGGTCGCGACTTTGGCGGCGTGCCCTTGAGGCTGCTGCAATGGAGTCCGTAACACGCCAGGTGCACGTCGCTTTTGCCGATCTGAGTGACGCTCTTGGTCACCGCAGGGCGAATATCGACTATTTACTGCAACGGTTCGGTTCTTTTGATATTGTCGCCCTGGACGGTGTGTCGCGGGAAACCTTCGTTATGGATGGGAGGTGCTGTGATGTCATGTCGCAGGCCTGCTATTTGCAACCATTATCAACGGCTGCTGGTTCCATGCATGATGGATCACCAGCTTTTATCGGGAGTTTATAACACCTTGAAAAATGACAACGGGTCTGAAAAGGGCTTCCGCTCCGGGTTCATTGCGATCATGGGACGGCCCAATGTAGGTAAATCGACTTTGTTGAATTCTGTCCTCGGGCAGAAGATCGCCATTACCTCGAACAAACCGCAAACAACGCGTAATCGCATTCTGGGCATATGCAACCTTCCCGATGCGCAACTGTTGTTTCTCGATACTCCCGGGGTGCATAAAGCAAAAGGTCTGCTTAACCGCTATATGGTCGAGCAGGCGTTGAGTACCTGCGGCGATGTGGATATCGCGCTTTTTCTGGTGGAAGCCAACGATCCGCCCGGTGGTGGCGATGATTATGTGTTGGAGCATGTGGCTCGCAGCAAGGTTCCGGTAATCCTGATCATCAACAAGATTGACCTGGTGAAGCGCGAAGAATTGCTGCCGCTTATCGAGACTTATTCCCGCAAGTTTCCTTTTGCCGAGATCTTGCCGGTATCTGCGCTTACGGGCGAAGGTACCGATAAAATTGCTTCTACCCTGGTTAAGTATCTGCCGGAAGGACCGCATTATTATGCGGACGACATGGTTACCGATATGCCGGAGCGTTTTATCGCTGCGGAAATGATTCGTGAACAGATTCTCAAGCAAACTCAGCAGGAGATTCCCCATGGGGTGGCGGTTGAGGTTGAAGTGTTTGAGGAAAAACCCGAAAAAGACCTGGTGGTTATCGAAGCGTGTATATACGTATCGCGGGAAGGGCACAGGAAGATTGTGCTGGGCCGTGGTGGGGAAAAGATTAAAAGCATCGGCAAGGCGGCACGATATGATATTGAGCGCATGCTGGGTACCCGGGTTTTTCTTGATCTGATGGTCAAGGTGGAAAAGAACTGGACGGAGCAGCGTCGGCAGCTTAAACGGTTCGGGTACGAATAATTGGCGTTTTGGCTAAAAAGTCAGGTCGCTTTCTGTGTGTTACACAACATAAATAGGTTGTTAAAATGTCTGTAGTTGCAATCGTCGGACGTCCAAATGTCGGTAAATCGACCCTTTTTAATCGCATCCTCGGTACCAGGCGGGCCATTGTCGAGAACTTTCCCGGCGTCACTCGTGACCGGAATTACGCCCAGATAACGCGTTACGATACCCCTTTTGTTTTGATCGATACCGGCGGTTTCGAGCCGGCCAGTGAAGACCGTTTGCTAACGCAAATGCGCGAACAATCGCAACTGGCGGTTGAAGAAGCGGATGTTATCCTGTTTGTTGTGGATGCCAAGGAAGGGCTTACGCCCTCGGACCATGAAGTGGCCGACATGCTGCGCCGCTGCGGTAAACCCGTGTTGTATGTGGTGAATAAGGTTGATGGTACTTCGCAGGAAACCGCCGCAACGGAATTTTACGCTTTGGGTGTTGAGCAACTGTATACCGTTTCCGCTGAACATGGGCGTGGAATGGATGGCTTGATTGATGCCGTGATCAAAGCGCTACCGGCACCGGCCAAGTTCGATTCCAAAGATAGTGAAGAAACACGGCTTGCTGTTATCGGTCGCCCCAATGTCGGCAAATCGTCTCTTATCAACCGTATGATCGGTGCGGAAAGACTGGTGGCCAATCCGACCGCCGGAACCACCCGCGACAGTATCGATACGCCTTTTATGTACAATAAAAAGCGCTATGTTCTGATCGACACGGCAGGTATCCGTCGCAAGGGACGCGTTCAGCAGAAATTGGAAAAATACAGCGTTATCCATGCGCTCAAATCGATGGAGCGGGCGCATGTGGTGTTGGTGGTTATCGACGCCGAGGAGGGGGTGACCGAGCAGGATTTGACCATTGCCGGTTATGCCCTGGAACGTGGCAGAGCGGTCATCCTCGTTGTAAATAAGTGGGATCTGGTGCAGAAGGACCAGGGAACCATGAAACAGTATACCGAAAAAGTTCGCCTGGCATTCAAATTTCTGCCTTATGCGCCCATCCTGTTTGTGTCGGCATTGAGCGGTCAGCGGGTTTCCAAAATTATGGCCGATGTGGAAAAGGTTGCCGAAGAATTCAATCGCCAGATACCAACCGGTCCGCTTAACAGGGTGCTTGAAGAAGCTGTTATCTCCCATGCCCCGCCCATGGTGCAAGGTAAACGCCTGAAGTTTTACTACATGACCCAGACCGGCGTGCGTCCCCCTTCGTTTGTTGTCTTTGGCAACCGCGCTGAAGGGGTGCATTTTTCCTATGAGCGCTATCTGACCAATAAGCTGCGTGAGGCCTTTGGATTCGAAGGGTGCCCCATTCGCTTGACCTTCAAGGACAGAGGGTCGCGTGAATAACCGTTATTTTGGGCGTTGGTATACCTTTGGAGTCAAGCTGGTCAGATTTAAAAAATCGGGCCAGTAGGTTTATCTCAGGAAAGGTGGATTCATGAGTCTGGTCGGCCAGTTGGCAGATTTGAGCTTGGATGACATCCTTAAGATCATCCATCTTAGTCGTAAATCCGGTCATTTGACGGTAAATGGTCACGGACAGGAGTGGACGATTGCGTTTTGGCACGGGGAAGTTGTCCGTCTGTCATCCGATCTTGTTGTGCCGGCTCTGGTTGCGGAGTTGCAACGACAGGCGATACTCGACCCGCTTTCCCTTGATGCCGCTGTGGAGATGCTTTCGGAAGCCGATGCGCCTCATCTTGGGCAGTTGCTGATTAAACAGTACGGCGTTTCCGTAGGTGTGGTGAAGCGTATCTCCCTGCTGTTGGCAGAAAGAATTTTGGGAGATTTAGGCTCGTGGGGTGAGGGCGCCTTTTCCTTTGAATTATGGGAGGGCGAAGAGTCCCTGCCACCTGCTGAGGGCAATAATCATCTGTTGCTTGGAGAATGGTCTGGTCAGAAAGCTCCGGATTTAACAAGCAAAAACATGGAAGGCGCCGCTGATCAATATGCTTCGAGCGTGGCGGATGAGAACGCATCCGGCGAGCGCGACTGCGCGGAAACAGGAAATTTAACCAAGCCTCCGGTTTGGCTGGTCGATGATGACCCGTGTTTGCGACAGGAATTGGGAGATTACTTCCGGCATCGAGGCATGACCATTGAATTATTCGAAACAGCCGCGGATTTCTGGATAAGCCTCAAAAAGGCCCGCCTGGTGGGTGTGCAACCGGTGGCTGTGATCGACCTTATCATGCCACGATTGAATGGCGAAGGGATGCTTGGCGGCCTCGAATTGCTGGAAAAGGTTTGCAGCGCCTACCCGGATATGCGTGTCTTGCCTCTTTCGGATCATCGTTGTTCCGATGCCGAAAGCAAGGTCTGGGACATGGGCATGCCTGAAATATTTTCCAAACCACGAAATCTGGATATGCGCCAGGAAGCAGGAAAAAGGGCGCTTGCCGCACTGGGACAGACGCTTTTTTGCGCGATCAACTCCGCCGATGCTCCCGTCTCAATCTTGCCACACGGAAACCGGGGAGTTGATGACGAACGAGCGGAAAGCCGGCAACCGTTAGCCCCTCCATTGCCCTTTCGCAATTCGCCGGGACTGAATCTGCTCAAAGGGATGCTGGAAGAGTTGCATAATCCCGCCCTCGGAGGCGGTATCATCTTGCTGGCGTTGCGTTTTGCCAGTGAGGTCATGAATCGCGCGGTCATCTTTTCCGTCAAAGAACAGAATATTGTTGGAATCGGTCAGTTTGGTGTGACCCTGTCGTCCGGGTCGACGGATGAAGCGATCCGGAATATTGTCATCCCTCGCAATGGCGATTCAATTTTTGGACGCATGCTGAGTCATCCAAGTCCCATGCGCGCCCGTTTTGATAATGGGAAATGGGATGGATTTATATGTCAGGCACTGGGCGGGGATACTCCCGAAGAAATTTTTCTGGGGCCGATAGTCAGCGAGGGGCGCGTCGTTGCGATCCTGTACGGCGACAATTTGCCTGAACATCGTCCTGTCGGTAATACCGAAGCACTTGAGATTTTCCTCTCGCAAGCGGGGTTGGCCATGGAAAAAGCGCTCCTTGAGGGACGTCTGCTCGATGCTCATTCCGGATAAAATGTGCCTTTGGCAACGTATCTTGTTGCTTTAACGGTTGTTGTGATCCCGGGCGAGTTTGAGGTCGGGACGAGTGCCATGTTTTACAGGCGCTTGCATGTTGCAGCCAGAGAGGTTTCAAGATGATGGATGCGGATCTTGAATTTGTAAGCGAAGCCGAACAGTTGCTCGAGGCTGTACGTCGCGATCTGGACGTATTAAGCGAGCAACTTGCAAGAAAATCTTTAAATGCCATCCTCCTCGATAGTCTTTTTCGCAGTCTTCATTCGTTGAAGGGGTTGAGTGCCTCTGTGGGGCTGCAGCAAACGACCCGCCTTGCCCATCACCTGGAAACTTGCCTTGACAACCTCCGCATGGGAAGGCAGCAGGCAACTGCGCACCTGGTTGAACTTCTGGATGAATCGGTCACATTGCTGGATGATCTGGTACATCGGAGACCTGACTCTGAAGCCCTTTGCACACGCATGCTCTCCCGGTTGGAGGCTGCTTGCACAGCAGATATCGTCTCCTCAGATTCGGTGCTGCAACCACCCGCCAATCTTGATCCTGACCTTTATCGATCCCTCACCGTTTTTGAGAGCCAACAATTACAGCGTTGCCTGGCTGCAGGGCAGAAGGTTTTTTTAATCAGTTGTTGTTTGCCTGTTTCCGCTATTGGTACCGCATTGCCGGAGTTTGAGCAGCTGTTACGCAACCATGGCCAGCTTATCGCAACGATTCCCGGTGGTCCTCGAGATAGTGGCGGCATCGATTTTTATTGGCTGTTTTGTGGGTCCATACATCCTGACCTTGGTAAATACCTTCCGGCAGAGTATCGCATGCGGCTGCGTGTGATTGAAGCAGGTGGCACCAAACAAACGGCTGCGGCTGTTTCGCAACGGTCACCGGTATCAAAAAACTCGGCAGAATTATCAACTTCTTCACAGGTAATCCGGGTTGAATCCCAGGCCCTGGATGAGTTACTGGAAATTTCCAAAAACCTGATGCTTGGACAAGGTCAACTCAAACGGTATTTTCAGCAGATTACAGATGGGGGGCAGACTGAATTAGCGGAAGTGGTTGCACGCTCCTTCCAGGAAATGGAGCGGGGTCTTTTCAGGCTGCAGCGATCGCTTAACGATGCGCGCATGATACCTGTGCGATATCTTTTTCAGCGAATGACGCGGGTTGTGCGAGCCGCAGAGCGCGGCACCGGCAAACGTGTACGTCTGGTCATGCGCGGAAATGACGTTCCTCTTGACCGCGGGGTGCTTGAACGGCTGTATGAGCCGCTGTTGCATCTGGTGCGTAATGCCATCGACCACGGTATCGAATTACCTGATGAGCGCGTCTCGCGTGGCAAGCCCGCTGAAGGCACCCTGGTTCTTGACGCCAGTCAGCGTGGTGGGCAAGTTGTCATCCGGGTTCGTGATGATGGCCGTGGCATTGATCTGCAACAGGTTCAAGCCCGGGCTTATGGGCTTGGGATTGTCAAGCAAGGAGAAACGTTAACGAATCAGCAGCTTTACGAACTGCTTGTTCAGCCGGGTTTTTCCACCAGTACCGAAGTTACCGAGATCTCCGGTCGCGGTGTAGGTATGGATGTGGTGCGGTGTCAGATGGAATCCCTTTGTGGAATGGTTGACATAGACACTCGGACCGGTGCCGGAACCTGCATGACGTTAACGCTGCCTGTCCACAAAACGATCATGTCGGTACTGGTTGTTATCGTGTCAGGCAGGGCATACGCCATGTCGCTTGAAGGTGTAAGTTGTGTGAAGCCTTTTGCACCCGATTGCGAAAAAGTAGCCGAGAACGTGATTCTGTCAGAGGGGCGGGAACCTCTGCCGTTACTTGATCTCCGGGGTTATTTCCATGAACCCAGTGCATGTGCGAAGAACGCTTCTTTTCTTGTGGTTGTGGGGGTTGGATCCAGACAGGTCGGGTTGATCGTCGAAGGCTTGATGGGGCGACGGGAGGCGGTTATTCGTCCCTTTGACGCGTTGTTGCGACAGGTACCGGGATTTTCCGCCGTTGCAGAATTGGTGGGTACCGGTCCGGTTTTGTTGTTGGATCTTGCTTACCTGATACGCCAGGTAGCCTGTCCGACCCAGGTTCAAAGTACCTGTTTGAACGGTTTTGATCCGATGACAACGTCTGCTTTGCCTTTTATTGCCGAGGCACCTGTTCACATAACGGATGAATTGAATGCAGCCTCCCTTAATGGTAACCATGATTCTTGCGTAACCCCAGAGACCGGCGGTGTTGGTGCACGGGGCAATTTTATCTCCTTTTTTCTCGGGGGGAATGAATATGCACTGGACATCATGGAGGTTGTGGAGATAATAGAGAGGATCGATTGGATTCCTGTGCCGCGTGCTCCATCTTTTGTCAGTGGAGTGATCTTATGGCGAGACCAGATTGTCCCGGTGCTTGATGTGGCTTCGCGGATGGGGATTGCCGGGTCATCGGAACCTGGTTTCGGAACAGTTCTGGTGAGTAATTTCGGAGATCAAAAGGTTGCCATTGCGGTCGAACGCCTTGGGCAATTGTTTCATGACCCTTATGGCGTAGAAACGGCTACAGAGTCCGTATTGTCGCAAAACGATAATCCTTTTTTTGCAGGTGTTATTCGCAGGAAAGGGCAGGATATCGGGGTGTTGAATATTTCGGCACTTCTCGATTTGTCCGTTACTTTGTAAAGGAGTGGGATTGTGTCCAGGAAAAAAATACTTATTGTCGAAGATGAGGAAAGCCTTCTTCGTCTGGAAAGTATCCTGCTGACCTCCAAAGGATATGATGTTAAGGGGGTTCCGAACGGGCAGGCCGCTTTGGAGGCAATCGCTTCGCACCAGCCCGACTTGATTCTGCTGGATATCATGCTGCCCGAAATTGATGGTTTCGAGGTTTGTAGACGGATTAAAACCGCGAAAGATACCAGCCACATCCCCGTAATTATGCTCACGGCCAAAAAGTGTCAAGACGATTTTGCCCGTGGACAGGAAGTCGGTGCGGATTGGTATATTACCAAGCCTTTCAAATCCTCCATGGTGATTGAAACCATCCAGCGGTTTTTACTCTGAAGAATTTCGGGATTTTCAGCAGGTTCGGTATTCGGGGGGTGGGGACAGCATCGTCCTTGTTGTATGAACGGGTGTGTTCCCGATAGACTTGTGGCAAACGACGAACCAGGCAAGCCCTGTTCCACGTAATCTCGCATCTGATGAACAGAAGTATGGAGGCTCTCGGTAGTTTCGGGGAGAGAAAATGAGTCAAAAAGAGGATCAAGGGAAATTAACCCAACGAGCTGACGAGTTTTTACAGATTTTCAAAAAGGGAGCCGAATTTACGCAGGAATTGATGCGTGAAAATGAAAAATTGCGTTTCCAGTTGGTACAAATGGAAGAGCAGAATCGTTTGGCGTCCTGTGCTGCGCAGGCATTGCAAGAAGTTGAAAACCTGAAATCTCAGGTTGCCGAGCTTGAGCAGGAAAAGATGGAAATCATGCAGCGCATAGCTCGTGTAGAAGCCGAAAATATCGATTTTGCCAATCGTTATGTTGAGATCGAGGGGGAGAACAACAGTCTGGCCAACCTTTATATTGCGACTTATCAATTGCATTCGACACTTGATTTTCGCGAGGTGCTACAGATTATCTCCGAGATTATTATCAATCTTATCGGCGGTGAGGAATTCGCGCTTTTTCTTCTGGATGAAAATACAGCTTCGTTACAGGCCATGGTCGGTGAAGGTGTGGAGATCGATCAATTGCCGGTATGTCCCGTGGGCGAAGGAACTCTTGGGACTGTCGCCAGTACCGGAGAAAGCTTTTATGCCACCACGCTGGATGATGTAAGCTCCGCTTACGATGCTCCGCTGGCCTGCATCCCTCTTAAGATAAAAGACCGTGTCATCGGTGTTTTGGCGGTTTATAAGCTGTTTTTGCAAAAGAAACGTTTTGCGGATATCGATTATGAATTGTTTACTCTGCTTGCCGGGCATGCCGCCACGGCTATTTTTGCCTCCAAACTTTATTCTGAATCAGAACGTAAGCTGACCACTATCCAGGGTTTTCTTGATCTGTTGACTAAATGAGGTAAGGAGGTAGGGATGTCTGGCCACAAGATCCTGGTGGTAGAGGATTCGGCTATTATGCGGCAATTGCTTGTCATGTCGCTGAGGCGTATGCCGGGCGTTACTGTTCTGGAAGCCAGTGATGGACTTGAGGCCTTGAAATTAATTGCGAATGAAAACCTGTCTCTGGTTTTTTCCGATGTGAATATGCCTGGCTTGGATGGTCTCAAGTTGGTCCGCATGTTGCGGGCGGATCATCGTACACGGAATATTCCCATTGTCATGGTAACCACTGAAGGTAGTGCGGAAGATCGGGATCGCGCCATGGCTCTGGGCGCAACCGAATATATCACCAAGCCTGTGCAGGCTGCTAAAGTTGTCGATACGGCCACGCGCCTTCTCGGGTTGTAAGTTGTCCCTGGTGCAACGCATCAGCCTGATATGCAAAGAGGCGAAATGGCCAGGGGTGGTTGGCAACGGCCGATTATCCTGACAGTCTTACGGCAAGGGAGCTTAAGGGGGATGCCCGGGCCGAGTGCCTGACCATTTAGGCCTAAGGGTTGACAATGCCTGGGTCGGTCATGTTAAATAGTGCTGTTTTTTCACCTGGAATTATTCACTGAAAACAATTGTTAAATATTGCAAGGAGGTCGCGTTGGCAAAAGAAGAAGCCATTGAAGTTGAAGGGAAGGTTATCGAACCTCTCCCTAATGCCATGTTTCGTGTCAAGCTTGATAACGGGCACACCATTCTCGCTCATATTTCCGGTAAAATGAGAAAATTTTACATCCGTATCCTGCCTGGAGATCGGGTGACCGTTGAACTGTCCCCCTACGATTTGACTCGCGGTCGCATTACCTACCGCGAAAAGTAGGATCTCTGAGGCACCTGCCTTTGGAGTAGACAATATAGGTGTTGCGTGAGGCCAGTTTATTCCGATACTCATTCGATATAATCGGAACGGGCTGGCTTCGTAAATTCCCGTGAATCATCGATACCGGCGTTGGCCGGTTTTCCTGTTTATATTGGTATCCGTGTGGATGCGGAGGGTTTTTATGGAAGAGCGTTACGACGCTGGCAGCATTGAAGGTAAATGGCAGAAACATTGGGAACAGGATAAAACCTTCAAGGCGCAGAAGGATGACAGGGAAAAGTATTATCTTCTGGAGATGTTTCCTTATCCTTCCGGGCGTATTCACATGGGGCATGTACGCAACTACTCCATTGGCGACGTTGTTGCGCGTTTCAAACGTCTGCAGGGCTATAACGTGCTGCATCCCATGGGGTGGGACGCTTTTGGCATGCCCGCTGAAAATGCTGCCATTCAGCATGGTATCCATCCAGGCAAGTGGACCTATGAAAACATAGCCAATATGCGGGCCCAGATCAAAAAAATGGGGTTTTCCTACGATTGGGACCGTGAACTGGCGACCTGCCATCCTGAATATTATCGTTGGGAGCAGCTGATCTTTCTCAAGATGTTTGAAAAAGGGCTGGCTTACAAAAAAAGCTCCTTCGTTAACTGGTGCCCCGAGTGTCAGACGGTTTTGGCCAATGAACAGGTTGAAAACGACGCATGCTGGCGCTGCTCTACAGAAGTTGAACAGAAAGAATTGGAACAGTGGTTTTTTAAAATCACTGATTATGCACAGGAACTGCTGGACGATACCTATAAGCTGACCGGCTGGCCCGAGTCGGTGTTGACCATGCAGCGTAACTGGATCGGCCGTTCCACCGGGTGCGAAATCGATTTCCCGGTAGTGGACTCCGATGTGAAAATCAAGGTTTTCACTACCCGTCCGGACACTCTTTACGGTGCCACCTTCATGAGTCTCGCCGCCGAGCACCCTCTGGCCATGAGCCTGACCTGTGATGAATACAAAGCCGAGGTCGAGGCGTTTATCGCAAGGGTGCGTGATCAGGACAAGCTTAAACGTACCAGTGATGACTTTGTCAAAGAAGGGATTTTCACCGGTTCCTACAGCATTAACCCGGTGAACGGTCGCCGTATCCCCATCTATCTGGCCAATTTTGTGCTGATGGATTATGGAACCGGCGCCGTCATGGCAGTTCCCACCCATGACCAGCGCGATTTTGAGTTCGCGACAAAATATAACATTCCCAAGGTTGTCGTTATTCAGCCCGAAGGTCAAACACTCGATCCCGAGGCAATGAACGAAGCTTGGACCGATTCCGGCACCTTGGTTAATTCCGGTCCTTTCGACGGGCTGGATAATGTCTCCGCCAAAGAAAAAATAGCCGAATTCCTTGAAGAACAGGGTATCGGTTGTAAAACCATTAATTATCGTTTGCGTGATTGGGGCGTTTCCCGGCAGCGTTACTGGGGAACCCCGATTCCTATTATTTATTGTCCCCACTGTGGTCCCGTTGCTGTACCCGAGAAGGATTTGCCGGTCCTGTTGCCTATGGATGTGGAAATCAGCGGGGAAGGTGGTAGTCCTCTGGCAAGGCACCAGTCCTTCTTGAATGTCTCCTGCCCGACTTGTGGTGGTGATGCCCGCCGGGAAACGGATACGTTCGACACCTTTGTGGAAAGCTCCTGGTATTTTGCCCGCTATGCCTGTCCGCGGTTTGACGCCGGTCCGCTGGACCGTGACGCTGTTGACCACTGGCTGCCCGTGGATCAGTATATTGGTGGAATCGAGCACGCAGTTATGCATCTGTTGTATGCCCGCTTCTTCACCAAAGTTATGCGTGATTTGGGAATGGTGTCACAGGATGAACCGTTTAAAAACCTGCTGACCCAGGGCATGGTGTGTATGGAAACCACTTCCTGCCCCGAGCACGGCTGGCTCTATCCCGAGCAGGTGGTTGACGGGAAGTGTGTTCTTTGCGGAGCGACTGCCAAAACCGGGCGCAATGAAAAAATGAGCAAGTCCAAGAAGAACGTGGTGGATCCGGATCAGCTCATCTCCCACTACGGGGCTGACACGGCCCGACTCTTTTCCTTGTTTGCCGCACCGCCGGAAAAAGATCTCGAGTGGAACGAACAGGGTGTAGAAGGTTGCTATCGCTTTCTGAACCGGGTCTGGCGGGCTGTGTATGATAACCTCGAGCGTGTCACCGGAGTTGACATCCCGGCATCCGTAGAGGGTCCGGCCAGAGATTTGCGTCGGCAAGTCCATCGCACAATCAAAAAAGTTACCGAGGATATCGATGGCAGCTTTCATTTCAACACGGCTATAGCTTCGGTCATGGAGCTGGTTAACGCCATCTACGGCTTTGAGCCGCGGGATGAATATCCTGGAGTCATGCGTGAAGCTCTGGAGTCTTTGGTCAGACTTTTGGCGCCGTTTGTTCCGCATGTGTGCGAAGAGTTGTGGGGGTGTCTTGGCCATCAGGGTGGCATCGAAGCTGCCGGTTGGCCGACCTGGGACGCCACCGCTTTGGTTGAGGATGAAATGACCATCGTGGTTCAGGTCAACGGTAAGGTTCGCGGCAAGGTGACCGTAGCTGCCGATGCAGACAGTGATGCGGTGCAGCAGGCGGCGTTGGCGGAGGGCAATGTGGTTCGCTTTCTGGAGGGAAAATCTGTGCGCAAAGTAGTCGTTGTTCCCGGTCGTCTGGTGAGCATAGTAGCATCATGATGACGCGATATCTGATCTGCCTATTGCTGTTGCTGAGCCTTTTGGGTTGCGGTTATCACTTGCAGGGCAAGGGAGATACGTTGCCCGACGGGGTGCGCTATGTGCACGTTGCCATTTTGCATAATGCTACCTATGAGCCGTTTCTGGAAAACGCGGTGACCCTTGCGTTGCAGGATCGCCTGATAAGGAGTCCCGGGATCGAGTTGGTCGATGATCCGGGTCAGGCCGATGCTCTTTTGACAGGGACTGTCGCGCAATATGACAGCAATTCCCTGTCCTATGATGGAAATGACCGAATCGCCGAGTATCGGGCACGCATGACGGTGGAGGTGGCGCTGCGGCACGCCGACAACGCACAAGTCCTTTGGAAGGGCCGCTCCAGTTGGACTGAGGATTATGTTGCCAATACCGATAAGGCCCTTGAGGATGATCGCGAAAAAGCTGCCATCGAGGAAATCGCACGGCGGTTGGCCGATGATATCTATTCCCGCATGGTAGATGATTTTTGAACCGCTCTCGAAAGGGTGGGGATGTGACGCCTGGTGAATTGAAAAAGCGATTGCGGGAGAAAAAACTCCCCGGCTTGCTGTTTCTGTACGGCGAGGAGACCTTTTTCATCGAACGTATCCTGCGCGAGATTATCGAACAAACGGTGCCTCTGGAAGCTCGCGATTTTAATTTGCAGGTTTTTCACGGTAAGGATTGTCATGCCGCAACCGTAATGGATTCGGCACTGACCTTGCCAGCATTCAGTCCGGTGCGTCTGGTCGTGGTACGCGATGCCCAGAATATGCCCGCCGCAGAACTTGATCAGTTTCTTTCTTATCTGAACAAACCCGTTCCCGAAACGATCTTGATATTTACAGGGGACAAGATTGACGGTCGTCGGAAGTTTTATCAGGTTTTTAAAAATGCCGGCGCGTTGGTTGAGTTTAAAAAACTGTATGATAATCAGATACCAGGCTTTGTAAAAGAGCAAGCGGGGGATGCCGGGATTTCCTTTACGGAAGATGCCCTGGCTCTTTTTTGCAAGCGTGTCGGTTCTCATCTTCAGGAAATCAACGGCGAGTTAAGCAAATTGTGCAATTATCTCGGGGAGCGCAATGTTGCTGAACCGAGTGATGTTTTGGCTGTGGTAACGGACAGCCGGGTGGATAGTGTATTTGAGTTAAGCGATGCCTTGGGGAAGCAGGATGTTGGCGAGGCTTTAAGGCTTTTGCATCGATTGTTGGTCGAGGGGGTTGCGCCATTACTTATACTCGCCATGATCACGCGGCATTATCGCCAATTGTGGAAGGCTCACGAGTTGCTGCGGCAGCGGGTTCCGGAAAAGGATATGGCGCGCAGCATCGGCATCAATCCTTACTTTCTCAGCGGAGTACTTGTTCAGGCACGGCGCATTCCATCGGATAAATTTCGAGGTATTTTTGAATCGTTACTGGAGGGGGATCTTGCCTTGAAATCCAGCGGTTCGTCTCCAACGGCGGTGCTTGAAAATTTGGTGCTGCGATTGGCCGCAGGGTAACATGCCAGATAAAAAAAGGGGCCTGAAAGGCCCCTTTTTTCTTAATATGTCATGCGTTTGTTCAGCCCAAGGTATTGACAAGTTTGACCAGGCGCGAAATCTTGCGGCTGGCAGTTGCTTTATGGATAACACCTTTGGTGGCGGCTTTGTCGATGAAAGGTACGGCGCGCTCCAGTGCGGTTTTGGCATCTTCAAGATCGCCAGCGGTAACGGCAGTACGAACCATCTTGACGAAGGTGCGCATGGTGCTGCGGATATGGGTGTTGCGGGCGTTACGTACCGCCGCCTGGCGATTTCTTTTCAGAGCGGATTTGTGGTTGGCCAAGGTTTTGCCTCCGTTTTAACAAAATAGGTTGTTTGGTTTTTCTTCGTTGGTAGTCATCTGTGTGATAAAACGTCTTTCAATTGATGACATGCAGCGTTTTATAGCACCGGTGGCACCAATAGTCAAGTTAGCAAGAACTTATCAAATACATGAAAAGCATTGTACTACAGTATGTTATGGTATGTCGATAGTGAATTAAAATAAAATAATCCCATTTTGTGGTTGTTTATGATTTTCAGGAGAGTGTAAGGGATGAAGGAAAAAGGCGAAATTACTCGGGCAACAGGTGTTATGGGCTTGGCTACCGGATTGAGTCGCATTTTTGGACTGGTGCGTGATGTCGTCGTTGCCCGTCTTTTCGGTGCCGGCTTCGGTGCTGACGCCTTTTTTATGGCCTTTACGATACCTAACCTGTTGAGACGTTTCTTTGCTGAAGGGTCTTTAACTGCCGCTTTTGTCCCAACCTTTTCTCGCGTGCATCACACTGAGGGGGAAGAAGAGGGGAGGCGGGTCGCCAATATATGCTGGACTCTGTTGTTGTTGGTTATGGTTGTCGTAACCTTGTGTGGCATACTTGCTTCGCCATGGATTGTAAACATAATCGGGCATGGTTTCGGTGCGGTGCCCGGCAAGTTGGAATTGACCAATTTCCTTAATCGCCTGATGTTTCCTTACATCTTTTTTGTAAGCATGTTGGCTCTTGCAACCGGTATTCTCAATGTGCTTGGACATTATTTCTGGCCATCCGTATCGACTGTTTTTTTAAATCTGGCCATGATTGTTTGCGGATATTTTCTGGCGGATTACTTTGATGCGCCTGTTACGGCACTTGCCATTGGTGTTCTGATTGGTGGTTTTTTACAGTTGGCCTTTGTGTTTCCCGTGTTAAAGCGCCATGGCATTTGTTTCAGGCTCGATTTTCATTTCCGTCATCCTGCGGTTCAGAGGGTCGTCAGGTTGATGATGCCCGGTTTGGTCGGGGTAGCCATTTATCAGATCAATATTGTCGTGACAAGATTGTTGGCTTCATTTCTTCCCGAAGGCAGTGTTTCCTACCTTTATTTTGGGCAGCGGTTATTCGAGTTTCCTCAGGGTATATTTGTAGTCTCTCTGGCTCAGGCCGTTCTTCCCGCTATGAGTCGTCAGGTCGCAACAGGGGATGAGGCAGGTTTCAAAGATTCGCTACGGTATGCGCTTGTACTGATCGGATTGTTTACTTTGCCTGCCATGGTCGGATTGATATTTTGCTCCGTACCGGTCTATAGCTTATTCTTCATGCATGGGGCCTTTGAATATGCGGATGTATGGCAGTCTTCGGTTGTGCTCGCTGCTTATGCACCGGGATTGCTATTCGTTGGAGTAAGCCGTGTTGTGGTGCCTAGCTTCTATGCAATGAACGATACCCGTACACCGGTTTGGGTGTCATTTTGGACTTTGCTGGTAAATGCCGGGTTCGGGATATTGCTCATGAAGCCGTTTCAACATGTTGGGTTGGCCATGGCTCTGACCCTGTCCTCTGTGTTCAATTGCGGAGTGCTGTTGTTTTTGCTAAGAAGAAAGCTTGGTTCTCTCGGGTTCAAACAGGTGGCACTTTCGATGTTACGTGTGATTCCGGTTACATTGCTGATGGCCGCATTCGTTTATGTAGTGTTAAAAAACGGACAATGGAATGTGGCAGGAGCCTTTTGGTATAAGCTGGCTTTACTTGGTGTTGCTGTCGCGGGAGGCGGAGGGCTGTATGCCGTTGGATGTATGGTCATGCGGGTTCCTGAGGCAAGTCAGGCCTTCATGTTTATCAAGCGAAAATTGCGCAGGCGGGTTTGAGGCGCCTGTCGTTGATTTGAATTGTTAGGTATTCAGACGTTCAAGGAGGATTTTTTCCTATACCCTGATTTTTTTTACAGGTATGATGGAAAACATGTTGACACACCTGCCTTGGTTTTGATATTAATTTGCCCCGTCGCAGTTTTGTAGGCACGTAGCTCAGTGGGAGAGCACTACCTTGACACGGTAGGGGTCGGCGGTTCAATCCCGCCCGTGCCTACCATATACTACAAACACCGCGCGTATAGTCGAGGCATCTTCGGATGCCTCTTTTTATTCGCGGAGAAAGTGAGTGGTCATGATTCAGATTGAATTGCCAGACGGTTCTATTAAGGAATTTTCTGAAGCGACCACCGCTGGTGATGTGGCGGCCGGGATCGGTGCCGGTCTGGCTCGCCAGGCAGTGGCGGCCCGGTTCAACGATTGTATGATCGATCTGTCTGTTCCGCTTACCCAGAGTGGTCGGTTGGAAATCATCACTTTGAACTCCCCTCTGGGGCTTGAAGTCTATCGCCATACTTCGGCCCACCTCATGGCTCATGCGGTCAAGGATATCTATGGTGACAAGGTACAAGTCACCATCGGACCTGCCATTGAAAACGGCTTTTATTACGATTTCTTCTGCCAGGATCACACCTTTTCACCCGATGATTTTGAAAAGATAGAGACTCGGATGCAAGAATTGGCCAAGGCCAATCTGCCTATCTGCCGCGAGGATGTTACGCGCGATAGTGCTATCGAGTTATTCCGTCAACTCGGTGAACATTACAAGGTCGAGTTGATCGAAGATCTGGATGCGCCGACGGTTTCTCTTTATCGCCAAGGTGACTTTGTCGATCTGTGTCGCGGTCCGCATTTGCCGTCCACTGGCTTTGTCAAGGCTTTCAAATTGACCAGCGTGGCCGGTGCTTACTGGCGTGGCAGCGAAAAAAATGCCATGTTGCAGCGCATTTATGCAACCGCATTTCCCGACAAGAAAGATCTCCGCACTTACTTGAACAAGCTCGAAGAAGCTCGCAAGCGTGATCATCGCCGCATCGGGCGCGAGCTGGATCTTTTTTCCTTTAATGAAGAAGCCGGCGCCGGTCTTGTGATTTGGCATCCAAAGGGTGCCATGTTGCGTACATTGCTGGAAGATTTTGAACGTCGGCAACATCTTCGTCGCGGCTATGATATTGTTATGGGGCCTCAAATTCTTCGCACGGATCTGTGGAAGATTTCCGGCCATTTTGACAACTATCGCGAAAATATGTACTTCACGGATGTGGACGGTCAGGGGTATGGGCTTAAACCCATGAATTGTCTCTCCCATATGCTTATTTATAAGTCCCGTCAGCGTTCCTATCGGGATCTGCCTTTGCGGTACTTCGAACTCGGCACGGTTCACAGGCATGAAAAGTCCGGTGTGCTGCATGGGTTGCTGCGTGTTCGAGGTTTTACTCAGGATGATGCTCATATCCTTTGTACGCCGGAGCAACTCGACGGCGAGATCAAGCGCGTTCTCGAGTTTGTGCGGGATGTCATGGCTATATTCGGTTTTGAATACGAAATCGAGATCTCCACACGGCCTGAAAAATCGATCGGCAGCGACGAGGACTGGGGTCGCGCTACCAAAGCTTTGATGGGTGCATTGAGCGATCTTGAGTTGCCTCACGAGATTAACGAGGGTGACGGTGCCTTTTACGGGCCAAAGATCGATATCAAGCTCAAGGACGCTCTTGACAGAAGATGGCAGTGTGCTACAATCCAGTGCGATTTTACCTTGCCTGAGCGTTTCGATCTTACATATGTCGGCAAAGATGGGGAAAAACATCGGCCGGTTATGTTGCACCGGGTAATTCTCGGAGCGATCGAGCGTTTTATCGGCGTTTTAATTGAGCATTACGCGGGGAATTTCCCGCTTTGGCTCTCACCGGTTCAGGCTGTTGTAATTAACGTGACCGATAATCAAGCCGAGTATGCCGAGAAGGTTACCGATGCCTTGCGAGCTGCTGGGATTCGTGTGCAGTGTGATCTGCGAAATGAAAAGCTTGGCTTCAAGATCCGAGAGGCCCAGGTAGAAAAAATACCGTACATGCTGGTGATTGGTGATAAAGAGTTGGCAGATGGAACCGTCGCGCCACGTTACCGGACCGGCAAAAACCTGGAACCCATGAGTCCTGAAGACTTTGCACGATTCGTTCAGGAAGAGTGTGATCAGTATCGTTAGGAGGTGCTACCATAGCTAAGGAGGAAACGCGCGTCAATCGCGCCATTCGAGCCAAGGAAGTCCGTGTCGTCGTGGACGGAGGGGAGATGCTCGGTGTCATGAGCGTTAACCAAGCTCTGCTCGCAGCAGAAGAGCGGGGACTCGATCTCGTAGAGGTTTCGCCCAACGCGAGTCCGCCTGTATGTCGTATTATGGATTACGGCAAGTATAAGTATCAGGCGAGCAAGCGTGCCGCAGAGGCCAAAAAGAAGTCTGCGCGCGTCGATATCAAAGAAGTCAAGATGCGGCCCAAGACGGAGGACCATGATTTTCAGGTAAAGGTTAGAAATGCCTTGCGGTTTCTAGAAGATGGCAACAAGGTAAAGGTGACCGTCATGTTCCGTGGTCGCGAGGTTACCCATCCGGAATTCGGTTATGCTCTGATGAAACGGGTCGCCGATGAGGTAGCTGATATCGCAGTGGTGGAGATGACTCCGCGAATGGCGGGGCGTTTCATGACTATGGTAATCGCACCGAAGAAAAAATAGGCTAATTTGCCGATCCGCAATAGTGATCGGATAATACCGCGAACATTAATGATGCTCTGATTGGGCTCAGAGTGTCGCGTCATGATACCAAGGAGAACGTTTCCATGCCAAAGATTAAAACCAACCGTGGAGCCGCTAAGCGTTTCCGCAAGACCGGCACCGGTAAAATTCGTCGTAATAAGGCCTTTACCAGTCACATTCTGACCAAAAAGTCGACCAAGCGTAAGCGCGACCTTAGACAGGGTTCGATCGTTGCCAAGGCTGACCATAAAAATATCAGCTGTCTTATCCCTTACATTTAAGAGCGAGACGGTGGGTTATATTTAAGTCCGTGAACTGTGGGGAAATGTCTCCCCCTTCAGATCCGGCAGCGGGATTATCCGCTCACCACCACGAGGAGTAGTTGCATGCCAAGAGTAAAAAGAGGATTCAAAGCGAGACGTCGTCGTAATAAGGTTTTAAAGCTGGCCAAAGGTTATCGCGGCGCCCGTAGTAAATTGTTTCGCAGCGCTACAGAGGCGGTTGATCGTGCGCTCAATTATGCGTTTCGTGATCGCCGCGTTAAAAAGCGCGATTTCCGTGCACTGTGGATCGCCCGTATCAATGCTTCGGCCCGTGATAACGGCGTATCCTACAGCCGGTTTGTTTTCGGCCTGAAAAAGGCTGAAATTGCTCTGGATCGTAAGGTTCTGGCAGAGCTGGCCGTAACGGACCCCGCAGGCTTCAGCGCCATCGCGGAAAAAGCCAAAGCCCAGCTTCAGTAAGTTGTTTGAGATCAGAAAAAAGAGATGAGGCAGGGCCTCATCTCTTTTTTTTTGTGCGGTGCGGGATGTTTATGCCGGACCGCATCTTTGGTTTTCATACGGGACGAATGGATCGGAATATGAGAGAAAAACTTATTGCTATGCTGGAGCATGGACGTGCGGCTTTCGAAGCTGCCTCTTCTGGCGCTGTTTTGCAAGAAACTCGGGTTCGTTTTCTTGGTAAAAAGGGCGAACTGACGGCCATCATGAAAGAGATGGGTAAACTCAGTCCGGAAGAAAGACCTGTTCTGGGTGCGCTGGCCAATCAGGTGAAAAGTGATCTTGAAAGCCTGTTCGAAGACCGTTCTCGTATTATTGGCGAGATTGAACTGGAAAAACGCCTTGCTGAAGAGCGGGTTGATGTTACCTTGCCTGGTCGACGTCTGACCGCCGGAACCAAACATCCAGTTACACTGGTTATCGAAGAAATTACTTCCATTTTCTCCGCTCTTGGTTTTGCTGTTGCCGAGGGGCCAGAGGTGGAACAGGATTTTTATAACTTCGAAGCTCTCAATATGCCCAAGGATCATCCTGCCCGTGATATGCAGGATACCTTTTATGTTAATGATGATATCGTCCTGCGAACACACACGTCTCCTGTTCAGATTCGCACTATGCTCAAACACGCGCCACCCGTTCGGATTATCGCACCCGGTACGGTTTATCGCAGAGACTCTGACATTACGCATACGCCCATGTTTCATCAGGTTGAGGGCTTTCTCGTAGAGCGCAATATTACGTTTGGAGATCTCAAGGGGATTTTAACGGCCTTCTTGTCCCAGATCTTCGGCAAAGGTCTTGAAGTTCGCTTTCGCCCGTCTTTTTTCCCTTTTACGGAACCCAGCGCTGAAGTCGATATCCAGTGTGTTATGTGTAAAGGGAAGGGGTGCCGGGTTTGTAAAAACTCGGGCTGGCTGGAAATTCTTGGCAGCGGTATGATCGACCCTGAAGTTTTCAAGTCTGTTAATTACGATTCAGACGTTTATAGCGGCTTTGCCTTCGGTATGGGCGTGGAACGTATTGCCATGCTAAAGTACGGCGTCAATGATTTGCGGTTGTTTTTTGAAAACGACATCCGCTTTTTGCGTCAGTTTTAACAGGCCTGGAACCTGTCGCCTCTTTGTGCGATGGGTTCTTGATACGTTTCTTGTACGTATTTATACATTTAGAGGATCGCCGTCATGATCGTTACGTATAATTGGTTGAAAGAGTTTGTAGATTTTAAATTAAATCCTGATGAACTGGCGCACCGTCTTACCATGGCCGGACTGGAAGTAGATAGTATGGAGCGCATTGGAGAAGGGTGCGACTCCGTCGTTGTTGCCAGGCTGGTTTCCGTTGATCGACATCCCGATGCCGATAAATTGACCGTGTGTCAGGTAGACACCGGTACGGAAACCTTGCAAGTTGTGTGTGGTGCAACGAATCATAAAAGCGGCGATCTTGTCGCTCTCGCTACCGTAGGCACTATTCTCCCCGGTGATTTCAAGATAAAAAAATCGAAAATTCGCGGCATGGAATCATTCGGAATGCTTTGTTCTCAAAAAGAACTGGGTCTTGCGGATAGCTCCGATGGCATTATGATCTTGCCGCCCGATTTTAAGTTGGGACAACCTGTTTTTGATGCTTTGGGCCTTAAAGATGTTCGGTATGAAATCGGTCTCACTCCGAACCGTCCCGATTGTCTTAGTGTTCTGGGGGTGGCGAGAGAAGTCTCCGCCATGGCGGGTTCTCCCCTTAAAGTAGCTATGCCCTCTTTGATCGAAGGTGACCAAAAGACGTCCGACCTCACTTCGGTTCGTATCGAAAATCCGGAATTGTGTCCGCGTTATGCTGCCCGCTTGATCCTTGGTGTGAAAATCGGTCCATCACCTGAATGGCTGGTACGTCGCCTGGAATCGATCGGCCAACGCTCTATTAATAATGTTGTCGACGTGACCAATCTTATTCTTATGGAGCTGGGTCAGCCTCTGCATGCCTTCGATTATCGTCGTCTCGCAGAGGGGCGTATTGTGGT
>DIKU01000056.1:33885-63235 GCA_002424645.1 Pelobacter sp. UBA5610
CCGGTTGCTTTGGCGGGCATCATGGGTGGAGAGAATTCCGAAATCGTACCTGAGACGGTTGATATCCTTCTTGAAAGCGCTTACTTCAATCCATTGACTATTCGACGCAGCAGTAAACGGCTGGCTCTGCGCACCGAGGCTTCGCATCGCTTTGAGCGAGGTGGCGATGTGGCAATGGTTCCGGTGGCACTTGATAAAGCGGCTGCCCTTATTAGTCAGGTAGCCGGCGGCGTTATCTGTCAGGGGCGGATCGATGAATATCCCAAGCCCTTGCAGGAGCGGAAGATTGTTCTTTCTGTCAGGCGTGTAAATGAAATACTTGGCCTTAAATTAAACCTCGAAGATGTTCTTGGCCATCTTCGCTCCATAGGGCTTGAGGTGTTTCCTGCCGAAGAGCGTGATGAGGCGCGTTTGGTCGTGGTTGTCCCGTCTTTTCGACCCGACCTTGAAAGGGAAATTGACCTCATCGAAGAAGTGGCGCGGCTTAACGGGTATGACCATATCCCTGTTACGATGCCGGCCGGTCGCATGATTTGTCATATTCCCCCGCGGCATCTCAGGGAAACGACACGGTTGCGCGATGCCATGGTGGCTGCCGGTTTCAGCGAGATCGTCAATTATTCTTTCGTCTCACCCGGCTCCTGGGATCGTATCGGGCTGGACGATACCGATGTGCGAAGGCAACCGGTAAAGATATTGAATCCTCTTACCGAGGACCAGTCCGTCATGCGCACCAGTCTTGTTCCCAGTATTCTGGAAACGGTCACCCGAAATCTTGCCTACCAGAATCATGATCTTCGACTTTTTGAATTACGTCCCGTTTTCCTGCCCAATCCCGGCGAGCCTCTCCCGTTGGAAAAATGGCGTCTTTGCGCTGTCTTGTGTGGCCGCCGCCAGCCTGAAGGTTGGGGGCAGGTTAACGACAATGTCGATTTTTTTGATCTTAAAGGTGTTGTTGAGCAAATTCTGGACATGTTCAATGTTTCCAAGATTGTTTGGGATGCTAGTGCCGGCGAAAGCTTCCTGCACCCTGGGAAAAGTTGTGCCGTAAGATTCAAGGATACGATCCTTGGCACCCTTGGTGAAGTTCATCCTAAAGTTTTGTCCGCTTTTGAAATTGATCAGCCGGTTTTTCTTCTCGACCTTGATTTTGAACAGTTATTGGCCGCTTCCGGTGGTGCAGGAAAATTTCAGGCATTGTCACGTTTCCCGCAGGTAGCCAGAGATAGTGCCTTTCTGGTTGATGAAGATTTGCCCTTTAGTGAGGTTCTTAAGGTCTTGAATCAAGCGTGTGGGAATCTGGTGGAAGATTTCACCTTGTTTGATCTTTATCGAGGCAAGGGAGTACCGGAGGGTAAGAAAAGTCTGGCCATTCGAGTTCTCTACCGCTGCGCTGACCGCACGCTTAAGGACGAAGAAATTCAAAAAGCCCATGATAAAATTGTAAAAACGCTCATTGCAAATCTTGGCATCGAGATTCGTTGATGTCAGAGGGTAGTTGTGTGTTTTTTGAGGCGCTGCGCATCGCGTATCGCGGTTAATCGGCGTTATGAACCCTAGCCCTCGGGTAGCGTGGTCAGTTTTCCCATCTGTGTGGCCGGCGCCTTGCGAAGCGGGCGTTGGCCATACTTCAAGTAATTTTCAAGCGGCCGGAGGCTGCATAAATGTGGGCGCTAAACCGCTGGGTAAAGGGGAAGGTTTTTCTGTCGTGATCCGTGCTTCTTTTAATGCCAAGCCCTGTTTATGCCCTGGCATCGATACTTTTCTTGAGAAATAGCAGTTTCCTGGAACTGATATGCTAAAAATCGGTTGCTTAGGGAAAATCCCTGTGATATAAAAAAACGCGTGAATTCAAGTATCTGTGGTTCAAAAGGGGGCGAAGCCATGACGAAGGCGGATCTGGTAGAAAAAGTTTATCTTAAAACCGGATTTTCTAAAAAGGAATCTTCGGATATCGTTGAGATGGTATTTGATCTTATGAAATCCACCCTGGAAAATGGGGAGAAGATCAAGCTCGCCGGATTCGGGAATTTTGTTGTTAAACAAAAGGCCACCCGGCGCGGTCGCAATCCGCAGACCGGCGAGGAAATTGAAATTAGCTCCCGCAATATCCTGACCTTTAAGCCTAGTCAGGTTCTTAAGGCAGCTATTAACGGGCAAGATTGACCCTGCCCGGTTCTGGACGCGATATGCAGGTGTCCATCCCTGATAAACTTTATTTCAAAATCGGCGAGGTCGCGCAGCTTACCGGCATCAAGCCGCATGTTCTGCGTTATTGGGAGTCCGAGTTTCGCAATATCCGCCCCGTTAAGAGTCAGGGCAAGCAACGGCTTTATCGTAAGGCAGATATTGAGCTGGTTCTAACCCTTAAAGATATGCTTTATCTGCAGGGGTATACCATTGCTGGTGCTAAAAAGATTTTATCCAAACAATCCGGCGCAGAATCCGCAGCCTCATCTGTTGACCCTGATGAGGCTGTTCGAATGTTAAAGGAAGTCTATAAAGACTTATTGCAATTGCGGGCCTCTTTCGACTAGGGGATCTTCCACGTTGCACGCACATGCCTTCCACATTGGTAAAACCTTCCTACGAGGCGTTTATTGCTGATCCTGGTAACCAACGACGACGGTATTCATTCTCCTGGCATTACAGCGTTGGCTGAATCGATGCGGGAGCTTGGCCAGGTCGTGGTTGTCGCACCCGATCGAGATCGTAGTGCCATCGGGCACGCCCTCACACTTCATGCCCCACTTCGTGCCGATGAATTGCGCGCGGGTGTTTTTTCCGTTGACGGTACACCTACTGATTGTGTCAACCTTGGGATTCATGGATTGCTTGATTCGGTGCCCGACCTTGTTGTCGCCGGAATTAATCGTGGTGCAAATCTCGGTGATGACATCACTTATTCAGGTACTGTATGTGCCGCCATGGAAGCAACTCTGATGGGGGTTCCGGCACTTGCCGTATCGCTCGCCGGGGATGCACTGTCACCCGTCGAATACAGGAATGCTGCTTCTGCGGCCTTGTATCTTTCGCGAAAGGTTGTGCAGAATGGTTTGCCTGCAGACACTTTCCTTAATGTCAATGTCCCCGCAGGACCTATCCGCGGCTTGCGTTTGACACGCCAGGGACGAAGACGCTATGGCGACATGGTGGTTGAGAAGATTGATCCACGTGGGCGTAAGTATTACTGGCTCGGTGGCGCCGCATGCGAATTTGAATCCGCAGATGGAACCGATTGCCATGCTTTGCACGAAGGATTCATATCTGTGACGCCTTTGCATCTGGATTTGACAAATTTTCAGTCTTTTGAAAGGCTCGCTGCATGGAATGCCGACTTCCCGAAGACTTAGAATACGGATGGGTATCGCCTTTCGCTCATGGTTTAGGTGTCTTTGTGGTATTGGCCGTGTATATACGGCCCTCAATGTATAAATTGCATTCTCAAGGGGGGGGCATCGGTTCATAGGGGTCGATGCTGTAAGGAAAACCATATATGGATTATTCGATTGCCCGTCGGTTAATGGTGGAACAACAGGTTGTACGGCGCGGGGTGACTGACTCCCTTGTGATCTCGGCAATGATGCGTGTGCCACGTCATTTATTCGTTGAGGAGGCGCTCTGGTCTCAGGCTTATAGTGACTATCCCCTTCCCATAGGAGAAAAACAGACCATTTCTCAGCCATATATGGTAGCTTTTATGACCGAAGCATTGTGCTTGCGTGGTGGTGAAAAAGTACTTGAAATCGGAACGGGATCTGGTTATCAGGCCGCTATTCTGAGTCAGATCGTTTCGCGCGTTTATACCGTTGAGCGTTTGGCTTCCTTGGCTCGGCGTGCCAGGCGGGTTCTTGATGAAATCGGGTGTAGAAATGTGAACATCAAACTCACGGACGGAACATTTGGGTGGGAGGAAGAGGCGCCTTTTGATTGCATTATTGTTACGGCCGGCAGCCCCGAGATACCTCATCATTACCTGGAGCAACTTTCGATCGGGGGGCGTTTGGTGATTCCTGTTGGAAGTCGCGGCAGTCAGGTTCTTAAACGCGTTGTACGTACCGGACTGGATAAGTTTTCCGAAGAAGATCTTTTGGATTGCCGTTTTGTGCCATTAATCGGGAAATGCGGTTGGAGTGAAGAGGAGTCGGAAGGATGAGGCTGTTGCGTCGACTTTATGATTGGGTATTGCGCTGGGCCAATACACCCTACGGGCTGCCTGCTTTATTTTTGCTGGCGTTTGCAGAATCCTCTTTTTTCCCAATCCCTCCTGATGTACTGCTGGTAGCACTGGCGCTTGGCGTTCCTTTCAAGGCGTTTCGTTATGCAACTGTCGCCTCCGTTGGATCTGTTCTGGGTGGAATTTTGGGCTATGGTATTGGCTTAGGTTTCTGGGATACTCTTGGGGAGGTGTTTTATAAGTATGTCCCCATGTTCAGTGAGCAAGGCTTTAACCACGTTCAGCAGCTTTTTTCCACATACGATTTTTGGGTGGTTTTTACGGCTGGTTTTACGCCAATCCCCTATAAAATTATTACGATCGGTGCCGGGGTCTTTCATGTCAACTTCGGTATGTTCATCGTAGCATCCGTGTTGAGTCGCAGTTTACGTTTTTTCCTGCTGGCAGCACTTGTTTTTTATTGTGGGCAGTCAGTTCGGATATTTATTGAAAAATACTTTAACTACCTTACCTTTGCGCTTATGATCTTAGGTATTGGCGGTTTTGTCATCGTGTCCCACTTTACTTGATTTCATAACTTCAGCGTTTTTGGATATGCTCTAAGATGCTCAGGTATCGCTTCAACAAATCGATCAGATCTATACGGTCTGCCCTCCGAATGGGCAATCTCGTCAAGGCCGGTAGCCTGGTGATTTGGCTGGTTCTGCTTTTTGGTTGCAGCCCGCCACGGGGCGTATATCACACCGTTCAGCCGGGTCAGACACTCTATAGGATCGGGCAGACATATAATATTGACGCTGATTATCTCGCCCGCGTCAATGCTATTTACGATCCTTCCCAGTTGAAGGTGGGTAAGCGTCTTTTTATTCCCGGGGCCAGCAGGCGCCGTTTTGTGCCGGCAACGGCTTCCACAGCAAGTGTTCCTCAACCCAAAGCCCCGATAAGCAAACCCGTCTCACAACCTTCCAGTTCTGCAAAGGCCAATGTAAAACCTCTACCCAGTCGTTTGTCTGGCTCCTCTTCTGCTGAAAAATATTCAACGATTAAAAAAAATGATAAGAAAACGCCTTCCGGCAATTTTATCTGGCCAGTTCATGGTAAACTGTTGAAGCCCTTTGGACAGCAGGGCTATGGCGGTCGCAAAGGCATTGAGATCGAAGTGAATCATGGACAAAATATTGTCGCGGCAGCGGCAGGGCGTGTGACCTACAGTGACGATGGCATTGGCGGCTATGGGAATCTTATCATCTTAAAACATGCGGATGACTATTATACCGTATACGGATTTAATAAGAAAAACCTCGTCAGTACAGGTGCTTATGTCAGTAAAGGGGAACGCATCGCGCTTGGTGGGGCCCCTCCGGGTTGTGAAGGATCCCGTCTTCATTTCGAAATCCGCCATGGTAAAAATGCCTTAAACCCTGTGAATTGCTTGCCCTGATGGGTGGCTGCGATCGCTGTATTGTTTGTGTTTAGGGGCGCTTTATTTTGTACTGCCATCCACGGGTAGCTGTATTGTATGTGTCGGTGGTAATCCAGGCCGACATGGTGGATATGGAGAGGCTGAGGCGTATTCTTTACGAAGATTGGTCGGTTGAGGTTGATAGTTGACGTCTCATTCTGACAGCAACGGGGAGGATGTACTATTTATGGGCAAGATTCGTAAGCACTATAATGCCGATACGCAGGAAGACATTATTGAGCAAGAGGCGCTGGAAGAGAAAGACGACGGATTTGATCCTCTCGATAGTATGGATGATCTGGATGAAGCTGAGGAAAACGATGAATCGGAAGAGTCTGAGGAGTCGGAAGAGGAAACTCCGAAAAAGGAAGATGGACCCTCTGATGATGCCATAAAGCTTTATCTTAAAGAAATTCAAAAAACAAAGTTATTGACTGCTGAAGAGGAACGCATGCTTGCGCAGCGTATCTCTGAAGGAGACATGGCTGCCCGCGACAGAATGATCGAATCGAACTTGCGGCTTGTCGTTAAGATAGCCAAGCGCTATATGAACCGCGGTTTGCCTTTCCTTGATTTGATCGAGGAGGGCAATATGGGGCTCATAAAGGCGGTCGAGCGTTTTAAGTTAAGCAAAGAATGCCGATTTTCCACCTATGCTACATGGTGGATCCGTCAATCCATTGAACGGGCACTGGTGAATCAGAGTCGAACTATTCGTCTTCCGGTTCATGTTTCCGATGATATCAATAAGTTCATCAAAATCAGTCGTGAACTGATTCATCAGTTTAACCGGGAACCAAAAGTTGAAGAAATCGCCGAGTATATGGGTGTTGAACCTTCCTATATTCGACGACTTATGGTACTTGTCAAAAAAACCTACTCCATAGAGCATCCAATGGGAGAAAACCGGGATTACAGTCTTATTGACACTATTGAGGATACCAACGCAGACAACCCCTCGGTTTTTGTGGATGATATCAACAGGTATGCTCATGTATGTAACTGGTTTGCGACTTTAAGTGAAAATGAACAGGAAATCCTTGTGTTGCGGTTTGGTCTGAACGATCAGGATCCGCAGACTTTGGATACCATAGGAAGAAAGTTTGGCGTCACCCGGGAACGCATTCGCCAGATCGAAGCAAAGAGTCTTCAAAAGCTTCGAAACCTCATGGAGGAACAAGAGTCGGCCAGTTGTGCTTTCATGGAAAGAGAGCTGGGTAAGCGATCCTGATACCGGGATAACCATTTGACAGTGAAAGATTTTGTATGACAGAAAGGATTTTGGATGTGGATGACTTGCGTAATGTGATTCGGGATATTCCCGATTTTCCTAAAAAAGGAATTGTTTTTAAAGATATTACGACTCTCCTGGCAGATGCGAAGAGCTACCATCGTATGGTTGATTTAATTGCGCATCGGTATATAGGGCAAAAGATTGACCAGATTGTAGGTGTTGAAGCACGAGGATTTATTTTGGGTGCCGCTTTGGCCTATAAACTTGGGACCGGAATAACCTTGGTGCGCAAGCCTGGGAAATTGCCCTACAAGACTATCAAGAAGACCTATGAGCTTGAATACGGCACAGATACCCTTGAGATACATGCTGATGCCTTCAAGCCCGGCGACAGAGTTGTCGTGGCGGACGATCTTTTGGCTACCGGGGGTACAGTGGCGGCGGTTGTCGAATTGGTCCGGGAATCCGGTGCGGAAGTGGTGGAATGTGCGTTCCTGGCGGAGTTGGAGTTTTTAAAAGGGCGGGATCGCTTGCCGATAGATAAGGTTTTTAGTCTGCTTAAGTTTTAATCGTTAACAATAAATACCTTGCCAATCAAATTGAGGATGGTGTATAAACTAGCCCCTCATGGGCCCCGTAGCTCAGCAGGATAGAGCGATCGCCTCCTAAGCGATAGGTCGTGCGTTCGAATCGCGCCGGGGCCGCCAATTTACGCGCAACCCCCTTCGGTCAAGGAGGGGGTTGTTTTGTCCCGAAGTGTGGTCAGGACAATAAGCATATGCCGCATGCCGTGATGAACATTGTAGTAGGGTGTTGATGTTGTCGCACCGTTGATTGAATATTATAAATCTCCCCAATTATCTCTTCTGATTGTCTGCCCAAATACCTTATTTTTTACCAAAAACAACCACCTTTCAATCTATTATTAAAATTCTCATGGAATTTCCATGGGTGTCGTCGTTGATTATTTTCGATGATACCCATCTGTGTTCATTTGGTTTGTAACTTATTGATTGTTCTATATAATGTCGATATGATTATAAAATGAGCAGTTTGTTGGAGCCCCTGAAAGATAGGGGGTGTAAGGTGCTTTCCACAGAGTTATCCACCAGTTTTCCACGTATGGTGTGGAAAAAGGTTGAAGGGGCTTGAAGATGCGATAGTTTTTCCGATTATCGATGGTTGGATGTCTTTGGTGGTTATTGGATGATGTTTGGATTAGGGATTTTGCTCCCCTGAAAAAGTGCAGGTATCTTGTTGTTTTGCATCGTCCCACAAACTGAGCAACTCATCAAAGGAGGCGCTGTCTATGTTGCGTCCCTGGTTGGTCAGCGTTTGTTCGACCAGGGTGAATCGCCTGGTGAATCGTTTGATGGTTTTCCCCAGGGCATTTTCCGCATCGATGTCAAGCAGTCGTCCAAGGTTTACGACGGCAAACAGAAGGTCCCCCAATTCATCTTCTTTTTTTTGGTGATTGGATTCCAGGAATGCTTCTTCGCATTCCAGAAGCTCTTCATGGACCTTTGCAAGCGCTAAGTTGGGGTCGGGCCATTCGAAACCGGCGCGGCTGGCTTTTTGCAAGATATTCTTTGCTTTTAACAGGGCCGGAAGGTGTGCGGGTGGTTGGCCAAGCGTGGAAGTTGCTAGGCCTTGTTGTGATTTTTCTTCTTGTTTGATGGTTTCCCATTGTTTGTGCATGTCGCAGTCAGTCGGGGTGGCTGTTTTTTTGAAGACATGGGGGTGGCGGCGTTCAAGTTTGTCGGCGATACCGTTGGCGACGTCCTCGAGGGTGAAGAGTCCTCTTTCCTCAAATATTCGGGCCTGAAGCACAACCTGCAGAAGGAGGTCTCCCAATTCTTCGCAAATAGCTTTCGCAATGCCGAGATCGATCGCCTCAAGAACTTCGTATGTTTCTTCAATGATGTATGGTTTGAGGCTTTCCGGAGTTTGTTTGGCATCCCAGGGGCAACCACCGGGGCCGCGCAAAGTTGCGACAATTTTCTGTAGGCGATCCATCCCCGGATGTAAATTTTGTTTATGCATGGTGGCATCCTTGTTGGGTAGTTGTCTGTTTCTATCCCATTCATCCGCTTAGTGCAACAGCTGCAATTGAAATAATTGCTTGCATTGCAATGCGGAATAGGCTAGTAAGTTGCTGGCTTCGGCCGGTATGGTACTGATTGTGGGTGACCTTTTCGCTTGACAAACCGAGGTCAGGCCTTATACTACCCGCTTACCTGCGGCCTGTCACTTTTTTGGAGATACTGCTTTTGATCATCGACCTGGACGACATCAAGGAACGGGGATTGTCCCTGGAGCTGATTGAGGCATTCGATCATTTCCCCGCGCTGAATGAACTTCATGCTGATGGTGAGGCGGTTTTTATCCAGCCCCTCGATATCCGCGTGATGGCTCGTAAATTTGAGGGGATGGTAATTGTTGAAGGTTCTGTAGCCACTGCGGTTCGTCTTCAATGTTGCCGTTGTCTGCAGGAATTTGAACAATCTCTTGATGCTACCTTTTCAGTTACTTACGCTCGGCACCTGCCGGATGCAGAAGCCGGTGCCGACGATGGTGAAGTCGAGCTTCAGGCTGAAGATCTCGGGATGCTTGCATTTGAAGGGGACCAAATCGACCTTACTGAATCCGTTCAGGAACAGGTTGTGATGGCGATGCCTTTCAAGCCTCTTTGTCGTGAAGACTGTCTGGGGCTGTGTTCACAGTGTGGGGCGGATCTTAACGCTGGTAAATGCGGATGTCGTGATCAGGAAATGGGTGGAAAGTTTGCCGCCCTTAAGGATTTTAAAGTCAAAAAAACGGATTGATGTATACTTTTTTACAACCTGTTGGTGTTTTTAGCAGACACAATTAATCGGCCTTGGCGGCCGCTTGGAAGGAGTTTTAAAATGGCAGTACCAAAGAAGAAAACCTCCAAATCTAAACGTGACATGCGTCGGGCCCATGACTTTTTGACCGCACCCGGTATTTCTACCTGCCCTCAGTGTAAGGAGCCGAAACAGCCTCATAGAGTTTGTGCAAGTTGCGGCAGTTACAAGGGCAAGGACGTCGTTGAAACCGAATAATTTCCTATAAAAAGGACGTCCGATTGAACGAACGAATAGTAGTTGCCGTCGATGCGATGGGGGGAGATAATGCCCCTGAAGTCGAGGTAGAAGGTGCGGTTGCCGCCGCAAGACAATGGAATATTCCGATTGTCCTGGTTGGCGATCAGGCGCGGCTTGAGGATGCGCTTTCCAAGTATCCGTTGTCAGGGTTGGATATCACTATCCAACATGCCAGCGAAATAGTTGGCATGCATGATTCTCCCTCTGATGCGGTTCGGAAAAAGAAGGATTCGTCTGTTCGGGTTGCTTTTGACTTGTTGCGACGTGGTGACGTGCATGCGGTAGTTAGTGCTGGGAATTCCGGCGCGACTATGGCTGTTGGGATGTTTCTGCTTAAGAGAATCCCTGGAATCGATCGCCCGGCCATAGCTACCATTCTGCCCAACAAAAAGAGTCAGACGGTGTTGTTGGATGGTGGGGCAAATGTTGATTGCAAGCCTGTCCACCTTGCTCAGTTTGGAACCATGGGGGCTGTCTATGCCAAGTTCATGCTTGGCAAGGACCGTCCCCGGGTAGGTGTTCTCTCCAATGGTGAAGAGGAGAGCAAGGGCAATGAACTGGCACGTGAAGCGCATAAGCTTCTTAAACATTCGACTCTGAACTACATCGGGTTTGTTGAAGGACGTGATGTATTCAGTGGTGACGTCGATGTTGTGGTGTGCGACGGCTTTGTGGGCAACGTAGTGCTTAAGGTTTCCGAAGGTCTCTCTGAGGCCATTGGCGATATGCTTAAAGGTGAAATTAAGCAGCGGTTCCTGGCCAAGCTTGGTTATCTGCTGGCGCGCCCTGCTTTTCGTGCCTTCAAGAAAAAGGTTGATTACGCAGAGTATGGCGGAGCACCGCTTCTTGGCATTCAGGGCACAGGTATGATCTGCCATGGTGGATCCAATGCGCGTGCTATCAAGAACGCTATTCGCATGGCGAGGGAATCCGTATCACAACGTATCAATGAGCGTTTAATCACTCAGCTCGGTCTTGAAGGAGATGGGGTGGGTGATGATGCTATTGAAACGGGTGTCCGTTAGTTCTTTGACATTCCCCGCTTGGAGTTTTGCAGTATGGTGAAACGAACGTGTATTACCGGTACCGGATCTTATTTGCCCGAAAAAGTTATGACCAACGCTGATCTTGAGAAGTTGGTGGACACATCGGATGAGTGGATCTGGACCCGTACAGGTATCCGTGAACGTCATATTGCAAGTGACGGTCAGCATACCTCTGATCTTGCAACGGAAGCTGCAAGACGTGCCATGTCGATGGCCGGTGTCGGTGCCGATGAAATTGACCTTATTATAGTCGCCACGGTAACGGGTGACTTTAATTGGCCGGCTACGGCTTGCCTTGTACAGAGTAATTTGCAAGCCAACCGTGCTTTTGCATTCGATATTTCCGCTGCCTGTAGTGGTTTCCTTTACGGTTTGTCCATTGCAAACAGCTATATCCAGTCCGGGACCGCCAGGAAGATATTGCTGATTGGCGCCGAAGTCTTTAGCAGGATTGTGGACTGGAAGGACAGGGGTACCTGCATTTTGTTTGGTGATGGTGCGGGCGCTGTCGTGCTTGAGGCCGGAGAAGAGGATAAGGGGTTGCTCAGCTGCCATCTGCATACCGATGGAAGTTGCTGGCCCTTGTTGTACCAATTGGGACAAGGGTCCCGCAATCCTGCCGATAGCACAACCGCCGAGCCGGGCAATCCGTTTGTCCAGATGCAGGGTAATGAAGTGTTCAAGGTTGCTGTGCGATCCCTGTGCGAAGCCGGGGAAGAGGCCCTTGAAGCAAACGATCTAACCGCGGCTGATGTGGACCTTCTCATTCCTCATCAGGCCAATCGACGTATTCTTGAGGCCACAGCCAAACGGTTGGGGGTTCCTCTTGAAAAGGTTGTGGTCAACGTTGACCGCGTCGGCAATACTTCGGCTGCTTCCATACCCATAGCCCTCGATGAGGCGCACAGGGGAGGGAGGATCAAGGCCGGCGACGTTGTGTTGCTGAATGCTTTTGGTGGAGGGTTCACCTGGGGCTCCGCCCTTTTCAGGTGGTAAGTACTCCGTCATAAAGGAGAAAATATATCACATGACTGCTTTCGTATTTCCTGGGCAGGGATCTCAATATGCTGGCATGGGTAAAGATCTGGCTGAAAATTTTCCGCTGGCTCGATTAACCTTTGAAGAAGCAAACGATGCATTGGGAATCGACCTTGCGAAAATGTGTTTCGAAGGGCCTGAAGAAGATCTGAAGTTGACGGCTAACACGCAGCCTGCCATAGTTGCTGCGAGTATAGCCGCACTACGCGTACTTCAGGACGAAACAGGTTTGACACCTACCTGTGTCGCCGGACATTCTCTGGGCGAATATGCCGCGTTGGTATGTGCTGGAGCTTTCAGCTTTGAAGACTCTATTCGCACAGTACGGAAACGCGGTATGTTCATGCAGGATGCCGTTCCCGTCGGTGTCGGCACCATGGCGGCCATTATAGGTCTTGATAACCAGATCGTGGATCAGATCTGCCAAGATGTGGCCAATGACGAGATCGTTGCTCCGGCTAATTACAACAGTCCTGGGCAGATAGTTATCGCGGGGCATGTATCCGCCGTTCAGCGGGCCATGGAGCTTTCTAAAGAGCGTGGGGCGAAGCGGGCCTTGCCGCTGCCTGTAAGTGCCCCATTTCACTGTATGCTTATGAAACCCGCCGCCAGCCAGCTTGAGACTGTGCTTGCCGGCGTTGACGTAGGCGAACTGACTTGTCCGGTAGTCAGCAACGTTGACGCCATCGCCAATCGCGAGGCAGGGTTGGTCCGTGATTTGTTGGTGCGCCAGGTTTATTCTCCCGTACGTTGGGAAGAGTCTGTCGTTGCCATGGTTGACTCGGGTGTTGAGCGCTTTGTCGAAATTGGTCCAGGTAAGGTACTTGCCGGCCTGATCAAGCGTATCGCAAAAGGTTCGGATATTCAGAACATAGGAACCGTTGCCGATCTGAAGGCTTTTTCGCCGGCGCCTTGAGGGGAGTGAAATATGTTGAAGGATAAAGTGGCTGTTGTAACGGGCGCTTCACGCGGTATAGGTCGCGCCATAGCGCTCAAAATGGCAGAATGCGGTGCCAAGGTTGTCGTCTCCGCCCGGAGTACCGAAGCTCTTGAAAGTCTCGTCAAAGAGATTTGCGAACTTGGCGGCGAAGCCCTTAGCGTCCCCACCGATATTTCCAGTTCTGCGGATGTGGATCGTTTGTTTGACACTGCGATGGAAGCTTTTGGTCGGGTTGATATTTTGGTCAACAATGCCGGCATTACCCGTGATAATCTTTTGGTGCGTATGAAAGATGCCGATTGGGATGCTGTTCTGGATACCAATCTCAAAGGCGCTTTTTTGTGTTCCCGCGCTGCAGCCAAAATTATGGGTAAACAGCGCATTGGACGAATTATCAATATCTCTTCCGTCGTTGGCGAGATGGGCAATGCAGGTCAGGCAAACTACTGCGCGAGCAAGGCCGGCCTTATCGGTTTGACGAAATCGGTCGCGCGCGAGCTGTCCAAGCGCAATGTTACCGTAAATGCTGTTACACCTGGTTTTATCGTCACGGATATGACTGAGGTTTTGAACGAAAAAGTCAAAGAGAGTTTGCTTGGACAGATTCCTCTTGGACGTTTCGGTGAAGCCGAAGATATTGTTTCCGCCGTACTATTCCTTGCATCCGATCAAGCTGGTTATATCACTGGTCAGGTTCTCGGCGTAAACGGCGGCATGTACATGTAACAACGTTAAATTCCCGAGTATAGTCTTCAGTCCGATTCTGTATCGGTCCGAACAACAACAAGGAGGTGAAGCAGATGGCTTCTATCGAGGAAAGAGTACAACAGATTATCGCTGAGCAGTTGGGTGTTGATGAAGCACAGGTTACCGGAGATGCTTCTTTCATGGATGACCTTGGTGCCGATTCCCTTGACACTGTAGAACTGGTTATGGCTCTCGAAGAAGAATTCGATATCGAAATCTCTGACGAAGATGCTGAAAAGATTCAGACTGTACAGGATGCCGTCGATTACATTTCGGCTAACTCCTGATTTGACTTGTAGGTATTGAGGGGGTGGGGGATGCGTTGAGTATAGCTCTTCCCTCCCCCCCTTTTTGATGCATCGAAAGTGATCGGCTGTTGGCAGGGTTTTCCGCAGGCGGCACAAAAAAGCCTAAAACGGAGGCATAATTCATCATGCGAAGAGTTGTCGTAACCGGTATCGGTACTATATCGGCCCTGGGTAATGGGGTAGAGAAAAACTGGCAGAGCCTTTTGGCCGGCAAATCGGGTATTGATCGGATTACGCGATTCGATTGCTCGAGCTTTCCGACCCAGATTGCCGGTGAAGTCAAAGACTTCAATGCCGAAGACTATGTAGATAAAAAAGAGGTTCGCAAGATGGATCTCTTCATTCAATACGCTCTGGCTGCTGCGGATGAAGCTGTCAAAGACTCCAGGCTCGTTATCAATGACGAAAATGCTGAGCGTGTTGGTGTTCTGGTAGGTGCCGGCCTCGGTGGCCTCCCTACCATAGAGAAGTACCATTCCGCATTTCTCGAAGGCGGGTATAAAAAAATTTCCCCCTTCTTCATACCCATGTTGATCACCAATCTGGCACCTGGTCAGATATCCATGCGGTTTGGAGCTAAGGGACCGAACGTTTCGGCCGTTTCTGCTTGCGCGAGTGGCACCCATTCCATTGGCGATGCCTACCATATCATTAAGCGTGGCGATGCGGACGTTATGATTGCCGGCGGGGCTGAGTCCACGATCACGCCACTGGCTGTCGGCGGATTTAATGTCATGCGTGCGCTTTCGACACGTAACGACGATCCCCAGGGTGCCAGCCGTCCCTTCGAAAAAAACCGTGATGGCTTTGTCATGGCCGAGGGTGCCGGCATTGTTGTTCTGGAAGAATACGAAATGGCCAAGGCACGTGGCGCGCATATTTATGCTGAACTTGTCGGATATGGCCTTACAGCAGACGCTCATCACCTTACAGCCCCGGCTCCCGGCGGTGAAGGCGCAGCCCGTTGCATGGCAATGGCCTTAAGAAATGCAGGTATGCAGGCAGAGGATGTTACCTATATCAACGCTCATGGTACCTCGACGCCTTTTAACGACCTGTACGAAACCATGGCTATCAAAACGGTTTTTAAAGATCACGCATCCAAGCTGATGGTCAGTTCCACCAAAAGTATGACCGGGCATGCACTGGGTGCTGCCGGTGGTCTGGAAGCGGTATACTCCGTTATGGCTGTTGACCGTGGGGAAATTCCGCCTACGATCAATTATCACGAAGCCGACCCTGAATGTGACCTCGATTATGTTCCCAATGAGGCGCGTCGGGTAGCGGTTAATGCAGCCTTGTCGAACTCTTTCGGTTTTGGCGGCACCAATGCCAGCCTCTTGTTCAGGAAGGTTTGAGGTAGTCAGGATGTTCATTATCGCCAGTGACCATGGCGGCCTTGACCTGAAAGAAAGCATCAAGGCTTATTTGGAGAAGCGTGGTATTGAAGTACGCGATCTTGGTACCGATAACGGAGATTCCGTCGATTACCCTGATTTCGGTGAAAGAGTAGGAAGAGCCATTTCAACCGGCGAGGCTGACAAAGGTATTCTCATTTGTGGTACCGGGATCGGCATGTCGATTGTCGCAAACAAGTTTCCCGGTGTCCGCGCCGCGCTTATATGGGATGATTTTACTGCCCGTATGTCCAAGGAACATAACAATGCCAACATCATTGTTATGGGAGGGCGCATGCTCACACCGGAAAATGCCAATGAGATGGTAGGCGTGTGGCTGGATGCTCATTTCGAGGGTGGCCGACACCAGAAACGGCTCGACAAGATAGCACAAATAGAAGAAGATATCAGGGCCGGCCGGCTTTGATCGGTTCCGATTCAAATGGGCAAGCCGGCGGCTTGCCCATTGCCTTTTCTTGGCATTCGCGTATGGGAAGCTTTCGAAGGTAAATCATCAAATAAGGTCTCAACGTTTTATTGGTTTAAAAGCAACGTTCTGTCCTTCAACTTCGATCCCTTCTTGCTCTTCGTGGGTATTATCCATGATTAACAAAGAATGTTTTGACCGGCATCGCTGAAAAAGCAGCCATGAGCTCAACGTATTTCATATTTCATCAACTTTCCAAAAATATTAAGGCATAAATTCATTGCAGGAGGCCAATACCATGTCTCAGTCCCTCGCACAACACGATCCTGAAATTGCAGAGGCTATTCGTCTCGAAACCGAGCGTCAGGAATACAATCTCGAATTCATTGCATCGGAAAACTTTGTTTCCGAGTCGGTCATGGAAGCCCAAGGCTCAGTAATGACCAATAAGTATGCCGAAGGATACCCGGCCAAGCGTTATTATGGCGGCTGTGAAATGGTCGATATCGCCGAGCGGCTCGCTATTGATCGCGCCAAGGAACTGTTCGGTGCTGAGCATGCCAATGTGCAACCTCATAGCGGTTCCCAAGCCAACATGGCGGTTTATTTTGCGGTTTGCAAGCCTGGCGATACGGTGTTAGGGATGAATCTTGCCCATGGGGGGCACCTGACCCATGGATCTCCGGTTAATTTTTCGGGTAAGCTTTTCAATATTGTTTCCTACGGTGTCGACAAGGAGACCGGGCTTATCGATTATGAAGAAGTCGAGAGGCTGGCTCTGGAGCACAAACCGGCTCTGTTGGTTGTCGGTGCAAGCGCTTATTCGCGAACCCTCGACTTCCCGGCATTCCGCAAAATAGCCGATAAGGTCGGCGCCAAGATCATGGTTGATATGGCGCACATCGCCGGTCTGGTTGCCGCTGGCGTTCATCCCAGCCCCGTGCCTTATGCCGAATTCGTCACCACCACCACTCATAAGACATTGCGTGGTCCGCGCGGAGGGATGATTCTTTGTCGTGAGGAATTCGCCAAAGTTATCGACAGCAACATTTTCCCCGGCATTCAAGGCGGTCCCTTGATGCACGTGATTGCCGCCAAGGCTGTAGCCTTCAAAGAGGCTTTGTCTCCCGAGTTTACAGAATATTCCAAACAGGTGGTCAAAAACGCCAAGGCGCTTTCCGAAGCTCTGATTAAGCGTGGTCTGAATCTCGTTTCCGGCGGTACCGACAATCATCTTATCCTCGTCGATTTCAGCGGTACCGAAATCACTGGAAAAATGGCGGAGAAGGCGCTGGAAAAAGCCGGTATCACCGTCAATAAGAACTCTGTTCCTTTTGAAACCCGCTCGCCGTTCGTAACCAGTGGTATCCGTCTTGGTACCCCCGCTACGACTACCAGAGGTCTTAAAGAAGCCCAGATGGAACGCGTGGCCGAGTGGGTGGTTCGCGCCCTGGATAATATGGAAAACGACGTGGAACTTGCTGCCATCAAGGCGGAAGTCTGCGAAATGTGTAAGCAGTTCCCCCTTTACGCACATCGTTTGAAGTAATGGATCGCCCCTCCTGGGAAGAATATTTCATGGAAATCGCCCGCCTGGTGGCGCGACGCTCTACGTGTCTGCGCCGCCAGGTCGGGGCGGTACTTGTCAAGGATAAGAATATCCTTGCTACAGGGTACAACGGTACCCCCTCCGGTTTGCGGCATTGTAGTGAGGTTGGGTGCCTGCGGCAGTTGCGGAGCGTTCCCTCCGGGGAGAGGCACGAGCTTTGTCGTGGTCTGCACGCCGAACAGAACGCTATTATTCAGGCTGCTAAACATGGTACGAATATCAGTGGTGCCATTCTATTTTGTACCAACACTCCCTGTGTTATCTGCTCCAAAATGATCATCAATGCCGGCATCCGCCAAGTTGTATACCTTGATGGTTATCCTGATCAATTGTCTCTTGAGATGCTTGCTGAATCCGGTGTTGAAGTAATGAATCTCGCGGATTTGCTGGCCGGGAAGGAGTCGTCCCCGTTATGAAATGTCCGTTTTGCGGGTTCGCGGATACGCGTGTTATCGATTCGCGTCTAGGCAAGGAGGGCAACAATATCCGGCGTCGTCGCGAATGTTCCCAATGTGAAAGGCGGTTTACGACCTTCGAGCGTGTCGAAGAGATGTTGCCGCTGATCGTTAAAAAAGACGGCCGTCGCCAACCGTTTGATCGCAAAAAGATTATAGCCGGTATTCAACGCGCATGCGAAAAACGTCCGGTTTCCATAGCTACCATTGAAAAAATCGTCGACTCGCTTGAGCGGCAGCTGCAAGAGTCCGGAGAGCGAGAAATCGAATCGAATATTATCGGACAGGCGGTCATGGAAGCTTTGCATGATCTTGATCAAGTCGCCTATGTGCGCTTTGCGTCCGTGTACCGACAGTTCAAGGATATTAACGAATTCATGTCCGAGTTGAAAGATATTCTGGCTGAAGGCGGGAATACCCGGGACAACTGAGACTGAAGAACCGTATCCTGGTTGAAATTTCATTTCTGCGATTTGTAATCCCCGCAATAAAAAGAGCACGAAGTTCCGCAAAACAACATTTTCCCTGCTTTTGGTTTTTGTAAATCATAGGTATAGTGTTTTTTTTTACTTGTGTTCTTCGCGGTTAGAAAAATTATATAAGGCACTGCCTGGGAAACGGTATTATTCCTTGCAAAATACTATCGAACATTTCATGAACCAGGCCCTCGAACTGGCCAGGCAAGGGGAGGGGCGCACCCGCCCCAATCCAGCAGTGGGTGCTGTGATCGTTAAGGATGGCATCGTGGTAGGCCGCGGGTTTCATCCCAAAGCAGGACAGCCCCACGCTGAAATCTTTGCACTACGCGAAGCCGGAAATCGCGCCCGGCAGGCCGACATGTACGTCACCCTTGAGCCCTGTAGTCATCATGGGCGCACCGGTCCCTGTGCCGATGCCATCATCGAGGCCGGTTTGTCGCGTGTCTTTGTCGGTACTGCCGATCCCAATCCACTGGTGGCAGGTAACGGCATCCGGCGTCTGCGCGAAGCAGGCATCGAGGTTTTTTGCGGTATCCTTGAAAACCTGTGTCTTAGAATCATTGCCCCATTTTCCAAGCATATTCGTACCGGTCTCCCCTATGTAGTGCTTAAGAGCGCCATGACTTTAGATGGCAAAACCGCTACGGATTGCGGTCATTCCCAATGGGTCAGTAACGCTGCCAGCCGCCTGGAAGTGCATCGTCTCAGGGATCGCATTGACGGAATCATGGTTGGCATTGGTACCGTGTTGCGCGATAATCCGCAACTCACCACCCGCCTACCCGAGGGAGGGCGGGATCCCGAGCGTATCATCGTGGATTCAAGGCTGCGCATACCTGAAGAATCCGCCATCTTGCAACTGGACTCAGCTTCTGCAACGGTTATGGCCACAACACGTCAGGCTCCCCTGGATAAAATAGACCGGCTCCGTGCCAAGGGGGTTGAAGTGCTTGTTTTACCAGCTGTTTCGGGGCGTGTCGATCTGCGTGCATTGCTCGCTGCCCTTGGCAAACGTGGGCTGCAAAGCATTCTTTTAGAGGGAGGCGCGGAACTTAATGGTGCTTTCTGGCGCGCAGGGCTGATAGATCGCATTATGATGTTCGTTGCTCCCAAAGTCGTAGGTGGCGAAGGAAAGGGTGTGTTTGCCGGACCCGGTATTGCCACGATGACCGAGGCTGCGGTATTGCATGACGTCAGAGTGCGACAGTTTGGGGATGACACCCTGATTGAAGGAGAGGTGAAAACGTGTTTACCGGTCTGATAGAAGATCTTGGTACCCTGCGCCGTTTCCAGCAACACGGAGACAGTGGGCGAATCACGGTTGCAACCGCTTTTCCCATGCAGGAAATCGTTATGGGTGAGAGCATCGCAGTTAATGGCGTGTGTTTGACAGTGGTGGCTTTTGGGGGTGGTACCTTTACGGCGGATGTTTCCCCCGAAAGTCTTTCTCGTACGAATCTTGGCCAGCTCAAAACAGGCAGTCGCGTCAATCTGGAGAGAGCTCTGAGGCTGTCAGACAGGTTGGGCGGTCACATCGTCAGCGGGCATGTCGATGCACAAGGTCTCGTTGTCGACCGACGTCCGGACCAGAACGCCGTGCGATTCACGATCGAAGTTCCTGAGTCCCAGATTCGCTACCTTGTGGAAAAAGGTTCCGTGGCCATCGATGGCATCAGTTTGACGGTTAATTCCGTGTCTGAAAGGAGCTTTAGTGTATCGATTATTCCCCACTCCCTGGCAAAAACCACGCTTCAATGGTGCGAACCCGGGGCAAAAGTGAATATAGAAACGGACATTCTGGGGAAATATGTCGAGCGCCTGCTCCACCCCGCCGCGTCGGGGAAGAAGGATGGGGCTATCAGCCTTGACTTTTTGGCCAAAAACGGCTTCATGTAAGCGTCTCGCTTCTTTGGTCTTTGCCCTTGATTTAACTTTTAATACTGACAACTTTTATAAAAAAGCAATCTTGTTTGTTGACTGAAAAGGGTTTACCCTCGAACTGCAACAAGCGATCACTAACCAAAAACCGGTCTTTCTTTTCTTGCAGAAAGCTCAACTTTGGTGCTATTCTCGGCGTTTATCAGCTGTAAACGGCTCGGCAGGGAATGTGTCGATTAATCGTGAGTTGCAGCATGGTTTCGATGGGAAATCTGAAGACACAAAGGTCACTTGCTTTGTGTTGTATAAAAGGATGCCGAGCCTACAAGGAGAATTTATATGAGCATGGCTAATATTGATGCCGCGTTGGAAGATATTCGTCAAGGGCGCATGGTTATCCTCGTCGATGATGAGGACCGTGAAAATGAAGGGGATTTGACCATGGCAGCTGAAATGGTTACCCCTGAAGCGATTAACTTCATGGCCAAGGAAGGGCGTGGACTCATTTGCTTGTCCCTGACCGAAGAGCGTGCTGACCACTTGCAGCTTCCCCTTATGGTAAGCGAAAATTCTTCCGGATTCGGTACCGCTTTTACGGTCTCCATCGAGGCTCGCAAAGGTGTGACGACCGGGATCTCGGCGAAGGATCGCTCGACCACCATTCAGGTTGCCATCGCTGATGAAACCAAGGCACACGATCTTGCCCGTCCGGGGCATGTGTTTCCCTTGCGTGCCAAAAAAGGCGGGGTGCTGGTACGTGCCGGGCAAACCGAAGGGTCCGTCGATCTTGCCAGGTTGGCCGGTCTTAAACCCGCCGGTGTCATCTGCGAGATCATGAACGACGACGGCACGATGGCCCGCATGCCCGAACTTGAAAAATTCGCTGAGCGGCATGGCCTGCGTATCGTTACCGTGGCCGATCTGGTGCGCTACCGCATGAACAAGGAACGATTGGTCCGCCGCGAAGCGGAAACGGCCCTGCCGACCCCTTATGGTGGAGATTTCACTGCGATCGGTTATGAGAACGATGTCGATAAAGCGCAGCATCTGGCCCTGGTCAAGGGCACTATCGATCCTGAAAAACCGGTTTTGGTGAGAGTGCATTCCGAGTGTCTTACCGGTGATGTATTCGGCTCTCTGCGCTGTGACTGTGGCGATCAGTTGCACGCAGCCATGTGCCAGATTGCCAAGGAAGGTTCAGGCGTCATCGTTTACATGCGTCAGGAAGGCCGTGGCATTGGCCTGAACAATAAATTAAAAGCCTATTCACTGCAGGATCAGGGTTGCGATACCGTTGAGGCAAATGAAGCCCTCGGATTCAAGGATGATCTTCGTGATTACGGCATCGGCGCGCAGATTCTGCTCGATCTTGGCGTGCGCAAAATCCGGTTGATGACCAATAATCCTAAAAAAATCGTCGGCCTGGAAGGCTACGGCCTTGAAGTGGTGGAGCGTGTCGCCATTGAGATGCCTGCCACCTGTGACAACCTGCGCTATCTCACTACCAAACGCGAGAAAATGGGGCACCTTCTGGAAAATCTGTAGTCCGGTACCATCTGATGGTTCCTGACAGGGTTCTTGTCTTGGATGAAAATCAGCTTTACTGTAAACGATGGTTTTGATCGATATGGATTCTGAAACTGTCGTATCGGGAGGTTTATATGGCTAATATTATTGAGGGAAAACTCAATGCCGAGGGGTTTAAATTCGGCGTGATCGTCAGCCGTTTCAATAGCTTTATTTGCGACCGCCTGGTTGAAGGCGCCCTGGACACCCTGATTCGTCATGGCGCCGCTGACGAAAATATAGATATTGTGCGCGTTCCAGGTGCCTTTGAAATTCCCATGGCCGCCAAGAAAGCGGTAGCGACGGGCCGTTACGATGCGCTTATCTGCCTTGGCGCTGTCATTCGTGGCTCGACGCCGCATTTCGATTACGTGTGTGCAGAAGTATCCAAAGGTGTCGCTTCCGTTTCTCTTGATTCGGGGTTGCCGGTCGCCTTTGGGGTTATTACCACCGATAGCATCGAGCAAGCTATCGAGAGGGCTGGTACCAAGGCCGGTAATAAGGGTGTCGATGCCGCCATGACGGCTATCGAAATGGTCAATCTGTATAAAGTGATTTGAGGCATTATGGCAAGCGGCATGCGTCGTTCAGGACGCGAACTGGCAATAAAAATTATTTATAGCTTTGACGGTGCTTCCAATGTCGATGCGCTTCTGGCATCTTTTTGGAGTAACTTCAGGTTTCGCGACGATGTCCTGGGTGACCCTTTAGAGGACACAAGCCCTGTTGTTCCAACGGCCATAAAGGATTTCTCCGAAAACCTCGTTCGAGGGGTTGCACTAAATCTTGAGAAGATTGATGGTTTGATCGGAGAGTTTTCCACCAACTGGTCGCTGGATCGTATGGCAAGAGTCGACCTTGCGATTTTGCGCATGTCGACATATGAGCTTCTGAGTCAATTGGACGTGCCTGTCAGTGTTGTTATAAATGAGGCGGTTGAGATCGGCAAACGTTACGGTACCAAAGATACGCCGGCCTTTGTCAATGGCATCCTTGATAAAATATCCCGAGTTTGCCGACCAGTCGTTACCCCATGACTCGGTTGCAGGTGCTTGACAGCCCTGCCGACCTGCTACCGGGAGAGGTGATTGCGTCCTTGTTCTATTCTGACGTACGCCCTCTCACGGGACCTTCCGCATTGCTGGACTGGCGTCTTGACGGCGTTCTGACAGAACAGATAGTTGGTGGGATGGCTCATGGAACACCCGGCGAGACGATGCTGTTTGCCGCCAATCGGAAGCTCGCGGCAAACTGGGTGCTTTTTTATGGCGGTGGGTCGCTGGCCAGATTAACTCCCCTGACATTGTCCGGCCTGATCGGATCTTTGCTCGAGGTCGTCCATCGGGCCGGGTTTCATAGGTTGGCTATTGCTCTTGATTGTTTTGATGGCATGGATATTCAGGAGGCTGAACATGCCGTGTGGGATTTTCTTGATAAAGATCGGTTTCACGACATGGAGGTTGTACTTGCCTGTCGTGGTCCGCGTGGATAGTCAGCATTTGCTGAGAGGGTATTGATCCAACAGGGCGATACTTCGTGTTTTAGAAAATTTCACTTGGAGTAGCTATGAAAGAAATGAACGTTGGTCTTCTGGGGTTCGGCACCATCGGGGCCGGAATAATCAGGGTCTTTCAGAACAATGCCAAGGTGATGGAACAGAGACTTGGCGCTCGTCTGAACCTTAAGCGTGTGGCGGATCTCGACATCACCACCGATCGTGGTGTCAAAGTTGATGCAGGTATTTTGACTACCGATGCCATGCAGGTTCTGACTGATCCCGAAATCGACGTTATCATCGAGCTGATTGGCGGATATGAGCCTGCGCGGACTTTTGTGCTTAAAGCCATTGAACAGGGTAAGCATGTTGTCACCGCCAACAAAGCGCTGCTTGCAAAACACGGCGAAGAGATTTTTTCGGCCGCGGCCGCAAAAGGTGTCGATGTCATGTTCGAGGCCTCGGTAGGTGGAGGCATCCCGGTTCTGTCTGCGATCAAGGAAAACCTTTGCGCGAACAACTTCCGCTGTGTTTTAGGTATCCTTAATGGTACCTGCAATTATATTCTCACCCGCATGACGAACGAAGGTGCCGATTTCGCCAGCGTTCTTAAGGACGCTCAGGCCAAGGGCTATGCCGAAGCCGATCCGACCTTCGATGTGGAAGGGGTCGATACCGCCCATAAGCTTGCCATACTGGTGTCCCTGTGTTTTGGTACGCGCGTTGATTTAAACGATATTTCCATCGAAGGCATCAGCAAGATTACACCGCTTGATATTCAGTTCGCCAAGGAATTCGGTTATAAGATCAAGCTGCTGGCCATAGGCAAACTTGAAAATGGTGTGGTTGAAGCACGTGTTCATCCGACCATGATCCCGGTCAATTACCCGCTGGCGGATGTTGAAGGGGTCTTTAATGCCGTGCGTCTGGTTGGTGACTTCGTCGGGCCTGTCATGCTGTATGGACAGGGTGCCGGCATGGATGCAACCGCCAGTGCGGTTATGGGTGATGTTATGGCCATCGCGCGCAACGCAATGGTCGGTGGTCATCCCCGCACACCTGCCATGGCGTACTTGCCGGATGCTATTACGCAATTGCCGATCAAGCCGATGCGCGATATTGTCAGTCAGTACTATCTGCGGTTTACGGCTCTGGATAAGCCCGGCGTGGTGGCCAAGATTTCCGGAATTCTCGGTCGCTATGGAATCGGCATTGCTTCCATGATTCAACCTGATCGCAAAAAAAGCGCTGCGGTTCCTATTGTCATCATGACCCATGAAGCTACCGAAGCGGTCATCAACGATGCTCTGGCCGAAATCGATCAGCTCGATATCGTCCGCGAACCGAGTCATTTCATTCGTATCGAAAACGATATGGAGTAATCGGGATCACTCTGAGCGGTACTTTAGTCGCCCAATAAAAAAAGCGTCCTTTTTAGGACGCTTTTTTTATTTGAAATAATGCAAGACAGGTAAGTCTGGTTTTTAGCTATACCTCAGCGATCTCTGCGTACTTTGCAGTAAATGTTTTGTTGAACCGCTAAGGGCGCAGAGAACGCTGAAAAGATTTTTTACTCAAGCCGTCCGGTCTGACGCAGCGCTTCATAGAGTACGATACCGGCGGCGGTAGACAGGTTGAGACTGCGTACCTTTTCAGAGAAGATAGGAATGCGGATACAATGTTCCGGGTTTTTATCCAATAATTCTTTGGGGAGACCGGCCGTCTCTTTGCCGAATACAATCATATCTCCCGGATGGAAATCCGCTTCAACATGCGATCTTAGGGCCTTTTTTGATGTGTACCACCAGCGGCTATCCGGAAATGCCTTTTCCAGGTCTTCAAGGGTTTCCCAGCGACGCACATCGATAACCTCCCAGTAGTCGAGGCCGGCACGCTTGAGATATCTGTCATCCAGGGAAAATCCAAGTTTTCCGACCAGATGCAGGACCGTACCGGTGGCACCGCACAGACGCGCTATATTGCCCGTGTTGGGTGGGATTTCCGGTTCGATAAGGACGACGTGAAATGGAGTATTTGTCATTTGTACCTGGTTGTTTGTGGGTAATCGTTGGTCAGCTTACAGCTTGCAGCTGTTTTCCAGTGCCTGGTTAAAGTCGCTTTTTATATCCTCAATATCCTCGATGCCGACCGATACGCGGATAAAATCGGGGCTGACGCCGGAGGCCAATTGGTCCTGCGGCGAGAGTTGCTGGTGGGTGGTGCTGGCCGGATGGATGACAAGGGTCTTGGCATCGCCGATATTGGCCAGGTGACTGGCAAGTTTTACGCTATCGATAAAGCGCGCCCCGGCTTCCACCCCGCCTTTGATGCCAAAGCCCAGGATTGCGCCCTGGCCGTCGGGGAGATAGCGCAGTGCCTGTTGGTGGCAAGGATGGCTTTTTAGCCCGGGGTAATTAACCCAGGCCACCTGCGGATGGTTTTCCAGGTAGCGGGCGAGATCCAAGGCGTTTTGACAATGGCGTGGCATGCGGACATGCAGGGTTTCCAACCCCTGCATCAGCAAAAAGCTGTTGAAAGGCGAAATACACGCCCCCAGGTCGCGCAGCAGAGTCACGCGCATTTTGTCGATAAAAGCCCGTGCCCCCAACGCTTCATGATATACCAGGCCGTGATAGCTGGGATCCGGTGTTGTGAATTCCGGGAATCGACCATTGCTCCAGTTGAACCCGCCGCTGTCGACAACCGCCCCTCCAATGCTGGTACCGTGGCCGCCGATGAATTTTGTCAGCGAATAGCAGGCGATGTCGGCTCCATGCTCGAATGGGCGAAATAACATCGGTGTCGCTACCGTGTTGTCGATGATAAACGGTACTCCGAGGTCATGAGCCACTTTAGCCAGGGCTTCGAAATCATCGACGTTGTTTTTAGGATTGCCGATGGTTTCTGTAAATACGGCCTTGGTGCGGTCGTCAATGGCATCCCTGACTTTTTCAGGATCAGAGGTGTCGACGAATTTGACCGTAATCCCCATACGTGGCAGTGTGTGTTTAAAGAGGTTGAAGGTTCCCCCGTAAAGAAAGGTGCCCGATACAATATTGTCACCGGTTTTGGCCAGATTGAGTATAGTCATGAAGATGGCAGAAGTACCCGATGCAACAGCCAGGGCTCCAATGCCACCATCCATCTCGGCCAGTCGGTTTTCCAGCACATCCGTGGTGGGGTTCATGATCCGGGTGTAGATATTCCCGGGCTCTTCAAGGGCAAACAGGCGTGCGGCATGCTCCGATGAATTAAAAGCGTAAGAAGAGGTCTGGTAAATGGGGACAGCTCGCGAACCGGTGGTCGGATCAGGGGTCTGTCCGGCATGCAGCGCCTTGGTGCCGATACGGTATGAGGACTTTTCGGACATAACGGCTCTCCTTGATTGAAGGTCGTGATAACGTCGTAAATGATAGGTGATTGGTGACAGGCAAATTCAATGACTAACCAACCGGTAGTCCTTAATTGCCCTCGTCAGCATAACAGAGAGGTATGATGGCAGCAAGCGAAGGATTGTCCCATCGATCAATAAGTATGGATGTCTTTTTTCTCGAAGCCATAGTGGCTGAAGCGCATCCTTTGGTTGCCGGTTCCTCGGTAAAAAAAGTCCATCAACCTGATGCCGACACGATTATTTTTCGCCTTTGGAACGGACGACAAGAGTTGTGTCTGCGTATTAATGCTTCGGTTGGCGCTTCGGGATTATATTTTACCGAGCGACCCTGGATCAATCCTGAAACCCCCATGCGATTTTGCCAGTTGCTCAGGTCCCGGTTGCGAACCTTGCGCTCCATGCAACAGTTGCCTTGCGAGCGTATCGTTTGCCTGACATTCGATGGCCAGGATGCCGCCACGTACCGCCTGGTCTGTGAACTCTATGGACGTCGCCCCAATATCATTCTATGTGATGATAATGGAAGGATTGTTGATGCTTTGCACCGCAGGGAAGGGGACGTTGCTCAACAGAATTATCTGAAGGGGGCCGTTTGGTCTCACTGTGAAAAAGATCAAGGTTATTCCCTGGAAGAGGCAGCTGCATGTTGGTCTACCGAGGTGAAAGGGGACTCTCCCGTCGAGTGGTTAAAGCATAATGTGCGTCCGATGACCCCCCTGGTGGCACGGGAGCTCGTTCGCCTTATGGAGCGCGGTGGCGATCCCCCCCAAATTCTGTTGGGTTTTGCCCGGAATTGGCGGCAGCGTCATTATGTATTTCAGATCGCAGAGCTGGATGATTGTCCGCGTTTATGCGCTTTTGAGGTAACCGGCCTCAGGCTTACTTCGGCCAAAACATTTGGTTCGGCATCGGCGGCAGCGGATTGTTTTTTTGGGGACTATGCCTCTTCCGGGGGGACCGGAGAGAAGAGTCGGTTGTTGAAAGTAGGCAGACGCGCTTTGTCCCGTGTGGAAAAACGGCTTGAACGCCTTCACCAGGATAAATCACGAACCGGTGAAGTCGAGGAATTGCAGCAACGCGGACAGTTGTTGCTGGCTAATCTGCATCGAATCCGAAAAGGGATGCATGAAATAGAGGTTGAAAACTTTTACGAGCAAGGCACGAGAGTGACGATCCCCCTCGACGAGGCTATCTCGCCTTCTCAAAATGCTGATCGTGTGTTTACGAAATGTAAAAAAATCCGACGCGGATATGAGCATGTTGAACGCAGGCTTACCGAGAGTACAGCCGAAAAAGAGTGGTTGGAGTCGGTACTATTGAGCCTTAGGGAGGCGACAACACGGGAAGAATTGGCTGCAGTTGCAGAGGAAATGAAAGACTTTGGTCTGCTGCCGCGTAACGCTTCACGCCCAAGACGGCGAGAAGGCAAGGGGCTGCCCAAGGTGCGCGAAGGACTCTCCCCCGGCGGGTTTGTTATACAATGGGGCTCCAATAATCGGGCCAATGATTATCTTGTCAAACACGTCTGCCGTGCGTTTGATCTATGGTTTCATGTCCTGGGGCAGCCAGGGTGCCACGTCGTCCTGAAGAATCCCCGGCAGGGTTCTGGAATCCCCGAGGAAGATATTTTATATGCCGCGAGTTTGGCGGCGGGGTATTCCCGCGCTGCATCAGAGCGGCATGCGGAAGTCATGATTGCTGAAGGTCATGCTGTTCGCAAACCCAAAGGCGCATTGCCGGGGTTGGTGCAGGTCAAAAGTTATCGCACAGTGCGGGTCCCACCTCACAGAGAACCCTAGGTGTGCAAAGTGTAATTGTTCCGATCAACTATTGTTTATACGTTCACGCAGTTCCTTGCCAACTTTGAAAAATGGAAGTTTTTTTGGTTTAACTTCTATTTCCTCGCCGGTCTTCGGATTGCGTCCGGTATAAGGTTTGTAGTCTTTGACAACAAGGCTTCCGAATCCGCGGATTTCAATGCGCCCCCCGCTAATCAGGGTATCTGACATGGTATCCAGCACGATGTTGACGATTTCTTCGGCTTTTTTGTACGTGAGCCCCTTTTTTTCAGCCAGGGCATCGATCAACTCTGATTTGTTCATTGCACATCACCTCCATTGGCGGCGGCAATACCTGCCGACAGTTTTCCTTTGAAATTCCACGTGTAAGGAACACCTATAACGAAGAGCACTAGCAGGTGGCTGATGTATGTGAGTGAGCATTTCACTCAAACCATATCCGGCGAATGCCTAACTGTCAATAACTGTCGGAAATTTTTACCTATTTCTTTGAAAGTTTTGGAGATTATCCGGGCGCAGGGTCGCTCATGACGGCGATCTGGATCCTGATGTAACCAAATAGGCTTACAGGGGTCTTGATGCGTGTTCAGACGATCTATGGGGAAATCTCGTGTTTAGAAGAGTTCAGTTGAAAATAAAAGGATATGAGGGGGGGAAGACGCAGCCGCTTTGTTAAATGGTTGTGAGTGGGGACAACACCCACATGATGTGGGTTTCATGCTCAGCGATGTTGGTCCATCGATGCGGAAGGTGGGATTTAAACGAAAGGCTTTC
>DIKU01000091.1:0-1130 GCA_002424645.1 Pelobacter sp. UBA5610
CATGGTAATGTTCTAATGGATTCATGGTCGCGACTCGTACACTAGGAGGTTATTATGCAAAGCTTTTTGAGTGCGTTTTTGAATCAGTTGGGGCAGTACGTTCCTAATGTTCTGGGTGCCCTGGCTATACTGGTGCTTGGCTGGCTTCTGGCGGTCGGAGTTAAAAAATTTGTGGCTGCGGTTTTGTCCAAACTGAGGTTGGATGAACGGTTGGCTGAAAAGTCTTTGGAACCGCTGCAGTTGGAAAAGCTTCTTACCGGTCTGGTGTATTACCTTATTCTTTTGTTTGTATTGCTATTGACTCTTGAGACGCTCGGGGTCGTCGGCGTGCTGGCGCCGGTCATGCACATGATTGACGGCTTTATGGCCATTCTGCCTAACCTGGTGGCTGCTGCTCTGATCGGAGTGGCAGGGTATGCATTGGCCAAAATTCTCGCCAATGCGGTACTTCTTGGCGGGCAGGGTCTTAACGGCATGGCGCAGAAAGCCGGATTGAGTGACAAGATCAAGCTGCCCCGGCTTGTGTCGCAGATCGTCTTTGTGGTCATATTCATTCCGGTGCTCATTTCGGCCTTGGCGGCACTGAACATCGAATCCATATCCGTACCCGCCACACAAATGCTCAGTGAGTTGCTGGCCGCTGTACCCGATATTCTGGGGGCTGTTGTAATCCTTGCTGTGGCTTATGTCCTGGGGCGATTTGTCACCAATGTTTTGCGTGATCTGTTGCAGAGCATGGGCGTTGATCTGTGGCCCGAAAAGCTGGGGGTAGGCGGTCTGCTGGGTGCAAACCGGCGGCTTTCGGATTTTTGTGCCAACGTGGCGTTTTTCTTTATCATGTTGGCGGCATGTGTTTCTGCGGCCGAAAAACTCATGATTGTGCTGTTGGCCGATGCCCTTAACGCCCTGTTAATCTTTGCCGGTCAAATTCTGTTGGGGTTGGTGATCCTGCTTATCGGCAATTATATTGCGACCTTTGCCTATCAAGCTCTGAGCAGCTCGCCATCAAAATCGGCGGTGGCTACTATTGCCAGGGTTGCCATTCTTGCGCTGGTGCTGGCCATGGGGCTGAGAGCCATGGGCATCGCCGATGAAATTGTCAATATGGCGTTCGGTCTGGCGCTGGGTGG
>DIKU01000091.1:1268-24885 GCA_002424645.1 Pelobacter sp. UBA5610
GGTTTTGGGGCTGATTTTTCAACTTTACGGGTGTCGGAAGAGTCTTTGCCTCAACGATCCTCCAAAAACAAAAAGCCCCACTCCCTGTTAGGGGGTGGGGCAAACCGTTTGAATCAAAACGGTAATTTCTGGTCGGGATGACTGGATTCGAACCAGCGGCCCCCTGCTCCCGAAGCAGGTGCGCTACCAGGCTGCGCTACATCCCGTTTTGTTTGGACGCAAATAACTATCACGCTCCTTTGGAAATTGCAACAGCAAATTTCCTTTGTTCCATGTCACCCGGTCGTTGCGATAATTTAAGTTTAATCTCCCGTAACGCTAAAATAGTCGAAATTTAACCGTTTGGTAACATTCGCATCGCACCGTCTTTCCTGGGGCCTGGTGATATCTCGGAGGTTTTGAGTCGCCGTGGAGACAGTGATGATGTGTTTTTACTGATCCGGTATTCACTTCAAGTTCTGATCTGCCACAGATATCTCCCGTCTGTCCGGGACGCGTCATTATCTTTTGGCATGGACGGCATGCCCGCCATTGGCAGTCCATATGGGGAACGGCTATTTTTATTCGCGTATATCCTTTGCATAGGGGGCTCTTGCGGTTATTCTAATACGAGCCTAACAATTGAACGGTAGATAATAACGCCGCGATGTAAATTCAGGAGAGGAGTTAGGCTGTCTCATGGCGAAAAAACATATTCTGGTGGTAGAGGATGAAGAGGATATTCTTGCCCTTTTGCATTATAACCTGGTGCGTGAGGGGTTTCGGGTGTCCCTTGCCGGTACGGGTGAGGAGGGGCTTGAGTGCATTGCGGAGGATCCCCCCGACCTTGTAGTGCTTGACCTTATGTTGCCCGGTATTGACGGTTTACAGGTTTGCCGCACTCTCAAAGAAAATCCTGATACCCGCCATATCGCTGTGGTGATGGTGACGGCCAAGGGGGAGGAGACGGATGTGGTTGCCGGTCTGGAACTCGGTGCGGATGACTATGTCACGAAACCTTTCAGTCCAAAGATTCTTATCGCGCGGGTAAGATCGGTGCTTCGCCGCAGGGAGAGTGCGGAGGAACCTTCTGCCGAGCAGTCCGTTGTGCATATTGATGAGCTCATGATTCATCCGGGGCGCAATCAGGTCACCGTCAAAGGTGTGCCTGTCGACCTGACGTTTACCGAGTTTAGAGTTTTGCACCTTCTGGCCAGTCGGCCGGGGTGGGTTTTTACTCGCTACCAGATTGTCAATGCGGTCCGTGGCGATGATTATTCGGTTACCGATCGGGCGGTCGATGTGCAGATCGTCGGTCTACGCAAAAAATTGGGAGAATACGGCCACTACATCGAGACGGTGCGGGGCGTCGGCTACCGCTTCAAGGACTGAACATGCGAAGAAAACCGATCTTCTGGCAGATTTATCCATCCTACTTGCTCATTATTCTGCTGGCCATGGTGGCGTCGACGTGGCTGTTTTCCCGGGATTTGCGGGTTTTTTATCACAGGCAGGTCAAAGCAGATCTTGAGGCGCGAGGGCGTCTGTTCGAGGAGCAGGTCCGCGATTTGTTGGTTTCGGGCGATCGTGGCGTTCTTGACGCGCTTTCCAAGGATCTCGGAAAGCGTACTTCCACCCGTTTCACCGTGGTGCTGGCTTCCGGCGAGGTGGTTGGCGACAGTCTGGAGAATCCCCGGCGCATGGAAAACCATGCGGGGCGACAGGAAGTGGCCCTGGCGCTGCGTGGCGAAATTGCCGATTCGGTACGTTATAGTCGTACCTTGCAGGAAAATATGATGTATGTGGCGCTTCCGGTCCGCGTCCAGGGGCAGGTCGTCGGAGTTGTGCGCGCTGCACGTGCGGTGAATGAGATTCGTTGGGAGTTGACCGGAGTCTATCACGGGGTTGTTCTTAGCGGACTGCTGGTCGCTTTGGCGGCCGGATTGGTCGGATTGTACCTGTCACGCCGCATGAGCCGGCCGCTGGAACTTATGAAACTCGGCGCCGAACAATTTGCCCAAGGGCGTTTTGAACACAAGTTGCCGGCCGCCGGGTCCCGCGAAATCTCCGCCCTGGCCGGGGCCATGAATGTCATGGCAGGACAGCTGGATGAGCGCATTCGCACCGTAATCCGTCAGCGCAGTGAGCAGCAGGCGGTATTGACCAGCATGGTGGAGGGGGTGTTGGCTTTGGATAATGATGAACGCATTATCCATCTTAACCGGGCCGCCTCCGACCTTTTTCATGTAAACCCGGAAGTCGTTGAAGGACGGCGTATTCAGGAGGTCTTGCGCAAGGCTGATTTGCAGCGGTTTGTGGAGCGGACCCTGGCAAGTCGGTCCCCGGTGGAAGGCGAGGTGGTGTTGCCCGGCACTGAAGGAGACCGTTTTTTGCAGGCTCACGGGACGGTGTTGCAGGATGGCGAAGGCAAGGGGATCGGGGTACTGATCGTCTTGAACGATGTCACAAGGCTGCATCGACTGGAAAATATACGGCGCGATTTTGTCGCCAATGTTTCCCACGAATTAAAGACGCCCATTACCGGCATCAAGGGCTCGGTGGAGACCCTCATGGATGGGGCGGTAGACCGTCCCGAGGATGCAGCGCGGTTTCTTAAAATCATTGCCAAGCAGGCGGATCGACTTAACGCGATTATCGATGATCTGCTTGACCTGTCCCGCATCGAACAGGGTGAAGCCGATAAGGACATGGAGCTGATCTCCTCTCCGATCCGGCCGGTATTGCAAGCGGCTGTACATGCCTGCGAGATCAAGGCCCATGAAAAATCGATAGAGCTGGTGCTGACGTGCTCACCCGATATTACCGCTGATATCAATCCCCCTCTGCTGGAGCAGGCGGTTGTCAACCTGGTGGACAATGCCATCAAGTACAGCGACCCTGGCGGAACGGTGTGGATCGAAGGGAGCAGCGACGGGCGGCAGACCCGGATTTTGGTCCGTGACCTGGGGTGCGGCATTGATCGCGAGCATCTTCCGCGCCTGTTTGAACGTTTTTACCGGGTCGACAAAGCGCGCAGTCGTCGTGCCGGTGGTACCGGATTGGGGCTGTCGATTGTCAAGCATATCGTCCATGCCCACCATGGTCGCGTGACGGTCGACAGTGTGCCGGGGCAGGGCAGCACCTTCCGGATTATTTTGCCGGGCGAATGAGCATGTGGCTGTACTGTTTTTTGCCGGTTAAGAGGTGAAAATGTGTCGGGACTTGCAAACTCTTCATGCCGGCCTAATATGACTCTAACACTTCATCGCCACAATCGCCTCCATCACAGAAGGTAATGATCGTTTCCCCAGTATCGAATGAGAAACCTTATTTTGCCACAAAGGAGAGCAGGTATGAGCGTTAAGGTAATGAAGGGCTGGAAGAAAGCCATCCGCGTAGTACTGGCGGCGGTTGTTGCGTTACCGCTGGTTGCGGTAACAGGACATGCCGAAACCATCAAGGTCGATCCCAAACTGGGAAGCTATGGCAAGGTGCAAGGCGTCTCAGGGAATGTGAACTCGATCGGTTCCGATACACTCAACAATCTTATGGCCCTGTGGTCCGAAGGTTTTCGTAAGCTCTATCCCAATGTCAATTTCCAGATCGAAGGCAAAGGATCCAGTACCGCTCCTCCTGCCCTGATTGAAGGTACCGCCCAGATCGGTCCCATGTCGCGCAAGATGAAACGTCAGGAAATTGAAGCCTTTGAGAAAAAACATGGCTTCAAACCGACCATGATCGGTGTGGCCCTCGACTCCCTGGCGGTTTATGTCAACAAAGACAACCCCGTGAGCAAATTGTCGATGGCTGAAGTCGACGCCATTTTTTCCCAAACCCGCAAGGGCGGTCATCCCAATAACATCGTGACCTGGGGGCAAGCCGGTCTGACCGGTTCCTGGGCTCAGCAGCCTATCAGCATCTACGGGCGCAACAGTGCTTCGGGCACCTACGGCTTTTTCAAGGAACATGCTTTATCCAAAGGGGACTTCAAGAATACCGTCAAGGAACAGCCCGGTTCCGCATCGGTGGTTTTGTCGGTAACCGAAGATAAAAACGGCATTGGCTATTCCGGTATCGGCTACAAGACTTCCGGTGTTAAAGCGATAGCTCTTTCTAGTAAACCCGGCGCTACCGCCTATACCCCCAGCTACCAGAACGTGCTGGGCGGCAAATATCCTCTGGGGCGTATGCTCTACCTCTATGTGGCCAAAGCCCCCAACAAGCCCCTGCCTAAAAACGTGGAAGAATTCCTGAAGTATGTTCTTTCGAAACAGGGCCAGGAAATCGTGGTTAAGGATGGCTACCTGCCTCTGCCGGCCAATGTCGCTGCCAAGCAGCTTGAAGCCCTGAAATAAGCCGTCGCATTTTGTCAGGTAGACATGACAGGTGCGGATTATATCGGAAAAGCCTGCCGGTTCTCGAACCGGCAGGCTCTGTTGCGTTGTGAACGGATTGCATTGGTAAGGTGTCAATGAATCGAAAAATCCTCAAACGGATCAAACGTCGGGACCGTATCGCCCGCTATGTAATAACCGTGGGCGGCATGGCTATTATTTTCAGCGTGATATTGATCCTGTTTCTTATCGCCCGGGTGACCTTTCCCTTGTTTCAGGGGGCCAGCACCGAGACGGTGACACAGTTTGCGTTGCCGTCCACTACTCAACCCGCGAACCTTGTCGCTGCCGGTCTCGATGACTACCAGGAACACCCCTTTGTGTTCGGCAGGGATGGGGTGGTGCGGTTTTATACGCCGGGGACAGGTTCGGAAACGAAGAATATCCGCATTGAGCCCCTTGTTTCCGGGGCAAACGTGTTATCTGTCGAGCGGTTTGCCGGATTGTCGTTCGAAGTATTGTGGGATGACGGGTCGCAAACGCTGGAACAGGTGCGGTTTACCTCGAGTTTTGACGAACAGGGGCAGCGCATTCAGGATCAGCAGATCGTGCGGCAGGCCTCTTTTCCTTCGCCGTCCGGCGGGGTGATAAAGAAGGCATTGTGTCGTTTCTCCGATGATGGACGACAAACGCAGGTGGCACTGTTGAATGACGGCGGTTTATTGGTGCGCCAGCATCTCCAGAGTGAGGATCTGTTCGGCAACCTGGAAACTGCAAGCCATGAATTTGCACTATCCGGGCAGCCCGATGAAGCTATCTCGGCTCTTGCTCTGGATCGGGTCGGCAACACCCTTTACGCCGGAACCGATCAGGGGACCTTGCTGCGCTGGGATCTCTCCGAACCTGGTGAAGCCGAACTGCTGGATCGTCTACCGGCGTTCCCTGACCGGCGGGCGATCACGGCGTTGACACTCATTTTTGGTGATGTTTCTTTGGCAGTCGGTGATGCCAAGGGCGGTGTGTCTACCTGGTTTGCCGTGAGAGTGTCCGAAGACGGTGACCAAAAGCACCTGCAGCGCATACACACGCTGGCTTCCCATAATGCGGCCATAAAAACGCTGTATCCGTCGTTGCGGGATAAATCCCTGGTCAGCGTGGATGCCGACGGTGTCTTGCATCTGGACCACATGACCAGTGAGCGGCATTTGCTCAGTATTGAAACGGACATGCCGTTGTTGCTCAGCAGTCTGTCTCCCGATGGTCGGGGTTTGTTTGCCATTGATGCTGCCGGCAAGGCGCATCTGTGGACCATTCACAATCCGCACCCGGAGGTTAGCTGGAAAGCGCTTTTCGGTAAGGTCTGGTACGAAGGTTATGACGCGCCGGCCTATATGTGGCAGTCATCGGCCTCAACGGATGATTTTGAGCCCAAGATGAGTCTGACGCCGCTGGTTTTCGGTACCATCAAAGGTACCTTTTACGCCATGCTGTTTGCCGTACCCCTGGCGATTCTCGGGGCTATTTACACCAGTCAGTTCGGTAACTCCCGTCTGCGCGGGGTCATCAAACCGGCGGTGGAGGTCATGGCGGCGATTCCTTCGGTTATTATCGGTTTTCTGGCGGCTCTGTGGTTCGCCCCCCTGGTCGAGCGGTCGATCCCGTCGCTGTTTTTAAGTCTGGCCTTCGTGCCGTTGTTTCTGCTGTTCGCCATGATCCTGTGGCAGTTCATCTGCAAACACCCCCTTTGTAAAAAGCTTGATCGCGGCTACGAGTTCCTGCTGCTTGCACCGGTGTTGGTTGCCGCCGTATTCTGTGCCATCAAGCTGGGGCCAGTGGTTGAAGCTGCCTTCTTCGGTGGCAATGTCAAACTCTGGTTGTTTAACGAAGCCGGCGTTCGATACGATGGGCGCAACAACATCATTATTGCTTTCGCCCTTGGTTTTGCCGTCATACCGATTATTTTCACCATGGCCGAGGATGCTCTTTCCAACGTCCCCAGCAGCCTCAAGGCCGCCTCGCTAGCGCTTGGTGCCAGCCGCTGGCAGACCGTATGGCGGGTCATTCTGCCTTCGGGCAGTCCCGGTATCTTTGCCGGCACCATGATCGGTTTCGGGCGTGCCATCGGCGAGACCATGATCGTTCTGATGGCGACAGGCAATACCGCCATCATGGACTGGAGTATTTTTAACGGCATGCGGCCGTTGTCGGCGAACATTGCCGTGGAAATTCCCGAAGCCCCCGTCGATGGCAGTCTTTACCGGGTGTTGTTTCTGTCCGCGGTTATTCTGTTTATCATGACCTTTGTTCTTAACACTGTAGCCGAGCTGGTTCGCCAGCACTTGCGTAAAAAATACGGCCGGTTTTGACAGGATTGACTATGAAAAGCTTTTGGAAAAAAGGGGAGCCTTTTATCTGGTTGACCGGTGGCGCCCTGTCGTTGACCCTGCTGATGGCGGCGGCACTTATCATCGTAGTGCTGGTAAACGGCCTCGGGGTGTTTTGGCCATCACGTGTCGCCACCGCCACTCTCCATGACGGTGGAGCGGTCATGGGAGAGGTGGTTCGCAGCGAGCCTGTTTATGAAGGTGAAGGCGATCGGCTGCAATTGAAGGTCGGCAATCGGGATCTTTACGGACTCGATTTTCGCTGGGTTAACAAAACCGATATCGCTGCGATCGCCTATGCTGATGATACCGTTGTGCTGGAGCGCATGGAGTACGGGAACTTTTACGGCAGGCTTGTCGGCTTGAGTCCCGAAGCCCTTGCTACCACCAAGGCCAAAGATCCCTGGCAACAGTTGCGGCAGGCGCATGAGCATGTCATGCAGCAAAAAAAGAAGTTGGATGCCATCGATGATAAACTGATGGCCGCCAGTAACCGTATGGAGAGCAGCCAGCGCAAAGAAAAACTATTGCTCTACAAGGGACGCAGTCTGTCGGACCCTGAAATCGTTTTGCTGAAACAGCAACAGGCCGCATTACAGGAAGATTTTCATACGTTGTTGCAACAGCAGTCCGAACAGTCTGCCCGTTTGCGCGTTTATACGGCGAGCTTTACCGATGTCGCCGGCACCGAGCGGGTTATGCCGCTGGTCGATCTGGTGCGATTTTACAAACCCAACAGCATGTCAGCGTTCAGCAAGGTTCGTTACTACATGGTCCGGCTGGCCGAGCTGCTGTGCGGTTCTCCCCGGGAATCGAATACCGAAGGCGGATTGTTTCCGGCCATTTTCGGTACCGTCATGCTGATTTTTGTCATGAGTCTGTTTTCTTTCCCGCTGGGCGTGTTGGCGGCGATATATCTGCGCGAGTATGCACGGGAAGGTTTGGTGGTGCGTCTGGTGCGCATTGCCGTAAACAATCTGGCCGGTATCCCTTCGATCGTTTACGGGATTTTCGGATTGGCCTTTTTCGTGTATGGCATCGGCGGCAGTATCGACCGGATGTTTTTCCCCGAGCAGTTGCCGACTCCGACCTTCGGTACCGGCGGTATTCTGTGGGCCAGTCTCACCCTTTCGCTGTTGACCGTGCCGGTGGTTATCGTGGCCACCGAGGAAGCCCTCGGTGCCATCCCCAACGGCGTGCGGGAAGGTTCGCTGGCGCTTGGTGCCACCAAGTTTCAGACCCTGACCCGCATTTTGCTGCCCATGGCTTCTCCGGGAATCATGACCGGGCTGATTCTCGCTATGGCCCGTGCTGCCGGGGAAGTCGCGCCGCTGATGATCACCGGGGTGGTAAAGATCGCTCCCGCCCTGCCGGTGGATGGCACGTTCCCCTTTCTGCACCTGGATCGCAAGTTCATGCACCTGGGATTTCACATCTACGATATCGGTTTTCAGTCGCCCAATGTCGAGGCTGCCAAACCGATGGTATTTGTGACCACGTTGCTGCTGGTGCTCATTGTTCTGGTCATGAGCAGCGTGGCCATCTATCTGCGCAATAAGATGAAGAAGCGCTATACTTATGGGACTTTTTAAGTAAGGTGAGGTTATGAGTGAAAAACATTCCGTCACGGTGACGGATCCGATAGTACAGGTTAAGGATCTTGCTTTTTATTACGGGACATCCAAGGCCTTGCACAATATCAGCCTGGATTTTCCGCGCAACCAGGTAACCGCTCTGATCGGCCCATCCGGGTGTGGCAAGTCGACTTTGTTGCGTTGCCTTAATCGCATGAACGATCTGGTGGATAGTGCACGTGTCGAGGGAAGCATCCTGCTCGATGGCACGGAGATCAATACGCAGTCGATGGATGTCATCGAGTTGCGCCGCAGGGTCGGCATGGTATTCCAGAAATCCAATCCGTTTCCCAAGACCATTTATGAGAATGTCATATATGGTTTGCGCATCGCCGGGGTTCGGGATAAAACCGTGCTGGACGAGACCGTGGAACGCAGTCTGCGCAATGCGGCCTTATGGGATGAAGTGAAGGACCGGTTGCATCAATCGGCTCTGGGGATGTCCGGCGGTCAAATGCAGCGACTGTGTATTGCGAGGGCCATTGCCGTCAACCCGGAAGTGGTACTCATGGACGAACCCTGTTCCGCGCTCGACCCCAAATCCACGGCCCGGGTCGAGGAGTTGATTAGCGAACTGCGTGAGAAATACACGATCATCATCGTTACCCACAATATGCAGCAGGCCGCGCGGGTTTCCGATTACACGGCGTTTCTGTTCGAAGGGGTGATGGTGGAATTCGGCGTCACCGAGGCTCTGTTCGTCAAGCCGCGGCATAAACAGACCGAGGATTATATCACCGGCCGCTTCGGGTAAGGCCTTTTAACTTCTATGAGGTAACGATGCATATCGCACGGGAAATCGAAAATCTTAAAAAACGGGTTCTTACTCTCAGCGCCATGGTCGAGGAAAGTTTTGACCGTTCCGTACAGGCCCTTAACCGTATGGATGGAACGCTCGCACATCAGGTTATCGATGCGGACGTTCAGGTTGACCAGTTCGAGGTCGATATCGAGGAAGAATGCCTCAAGGTGCTGGCACTGCACCAGCCGGTTGCCAATGATCTGCGTTTTATTGTTTCCATTCTGAAAATCAACAACGACCTGGAACGCATCGCAGATCTGGCGGTCAATATCGCCGAGCGCGTACTCGATCTGCAGAAAATGGAACGTGCTCCTATTCCGTTTGATTTTGCCACCATGTCCGGAAAAGTTCACGACATGGTTAAAAAGAGCCTTGATTCGCTGGTAACTCTCGATCCCAAACTGGCCCGGGAGGTAATCAGTCTGGACGATGATGTCGACCAACTGCATCATCAAACCTATAAACTGGTGATCGATCAGATTAAACAGCATCCCGACCGCATCGAGGCTCTGATCTGCTATCTGGTAATCTCCCGCTATCTTGAACGGATCGCCGATCAGACCACCAATATTGCCGAGGATACGTTGTATCTTGTCGAGGGCAAGATTGTCCGGCATCAGTTCTGAATTGCTGGTGGCAGCCTGTTTTACTAAAAAAGCCCCGCCATGTTGGCGGGGCTTTTTGTTTGTGGAGTGTTCGATCGGCCGGGGGAACATAACGCCAGTCACCAGTCACCCCTTGCCGTTGTAGATCTCACCACCTTGCCGGCGGTATTGTTCCAGCACGGCAACGGCTTGTGGTCGGCAGATGTCACGCACGACGCGGATACCGCGTTTTTCCAGCAGGACAGGCCAGTGAGGCGGTTTATCCCCTTCATCGAAACCGATGGCACGCGCATCGCTGTCGCGGGCGCCGCATGATAACTGTTTGATCCCCGCCCAGGGCAGGGCGCCGAGGCACATGGCGCAAGGCTCTGTGGAGCTGGTCAGTTCAACGTTGAAGCCGGCGGCAGCCAGAGAAAAATTCCCTACCAGGCGTTGCGCCGTCATCAGGGCTACCAGTTCGGCATGGGCCACAGAGCATGATGCGGCTGTTACCAGATTCAATCCGGGGGCGAGCAAGCGGCCACTGTCGAGGTCGAACACCGCCGCTCCAAAAGGCCCGCCGGTGCCTTGTCGAATATTGGCGGCTGCCAGTTCGATGACCAGTGCCATGCGGCTTTCCGCTGTATGGAATAGTTGTTCCGGAGAAGGCAGGATTTCACCCAGCCAGGAGGGCAGTGTCAGGTTGATAGATGGGAAACTCATGTGCCGCGACGGGGAATCTGGGCTTCGATGCCTTGAATCAGTTCACACTCCTCAATGCATCGTGGGCTGTAATGGCGTTTGAGCCACAAACTCAGACCGTCGAGTCCCGGGAAGAGAACGCGCTCGGTAATGTTGGCCTGGTCGAGTTTGTCGCGGATCTCCCATTTGAGTTCGGCCGGGATGATGATTTTGCGCCAGATGGTCGGATGTTCCTTGAGAAAATCGCACAGGGTCCGTTGCGGGTCCGACATGACCGAAAAGAACGCATACTGGTTGACGATACGATCTTCCATGGATGGCGGCTCCAGGAACAGTGCCGCATTGTCGTGGGACAGGGCCTGCAGATCCTGCAAGTTGGGAATCGCTTCATCCAGCATTTCGACGGTAAAGACGTTGGCGCCTTCCTCTTCCAGTTTGTTGCACAGAGGGCGAGGTAGCAGTTGGTGGGTTTTGACGTAATTCACCGCCCAGATGGCGCCATCGAGGTTGAACTTGCAGATGTTGGCGGTGGCAAAGTGCATGGCCACGAGGGGGGAATAGGTCCAGTCGAGCATGCGGGTCGGCAGGCCGTAGTGCTGTGCCACAGACATCCAGTGCCAGAAAGCGTCGGACTCCACTGCCGAGCGATGGGCGTACTTTTTAAAATTGCGCATCAGGTGGCGTTCGAGTTCGACGTATTTGCCGCCGAGGCGCATCAAAGTTGTTTTCAGTGTATAGTTGGCGTCGGACAAGCCACGAAAAGCGAAGCGGGAGCGAAATCTCCCGATCTCCTCATTCCAGGAATCGGCAAACAGCTCTTTTTGCAGTTCGTCGTAGCTATGGACGCGGATTTCATTCATGTAAAAAACCTTATATGCTAAGCGGCGAAGACCAAGGGGTCAGATCACGCCCAGAATCACGCTCGACTCCTGCACTACCGCCCATGCTTCATCGCCTTCGCGCAGTTCCAGTGCCTGGTCGCTGGCCTTGGTCAGGGTTGCGCTGACCGTGTTGCCACCGGGCAGTTGCAGGGTTACTTCGCAGTCTACATTTCCCTCGACGATGCGGTGGACAGTGCCGCGCAGGATGTTGCAGGCGCTGAGCTTGGCAGAGCCCAGATCCTTGATTATCATCACTGCCGGAGCCTTGGCCATGGCCAACACTTCGGAGCCTATACTCAAATCCAAAGCCTCGACACTTTCATTGGTGATGAGGGACGACAGGCGATCTCCTCCTTTGAGTTGCAGTGTGACCAGGGTGTTGATGGCTCCTTTTTGCATCTGGGCGATCTCGCCGGACCAGATGTTTCTGGCGCTGACTTTCATGTTGACCTTCCTCAGAAATTGGTAAAATCCCTCGCCGTCTTCCAGGTGTTTGCCGATGGAACGCAAAAAACGTTCGTGCTCCTCCTGGATAAGGCGGTAGCGTTGGATGACTTCCTTGCCCGCTTCGGTCAACTGTGTGCCGCCACCCCCGCGTCCCCCCGTGGTTTTGACGACCAGTGGTTGATCGGAAAGGTTGTTGAGCATTTCGATCTGCTCCCAGGCCGTTTTGTAGCTGATCCCGACGGCTTTGCCGGCCTTGGTAATGGAACCCAGTTCTCCAACTTGTTCCAACAGGCGGATGCGGCTGCTGCCGAGAAAGTCCTGTCCCGATTTTTTAAACCAGAGAGCGCCGGTCAGACTGAGGTCTTCCGCTATTTTCTTATTCACACAAAACTCCTTGTCGCGAACGCGAGTTGGTTGCTTTCATCCTAATTTAGTGTGTTTGCACTGATAAGGCAAATGCTAATCGCGATTTTTTTTACTCAGGTTGGTGCATCGGGACGTGTTTTTTTTGGGGCATAAAAAGGGCGATGACGGCCGGGGTTTATTCGGGGGCAAAATGCTGATCTGACAGGGGCGGGAAATGCGGGGTATGTAAATTGAGCAGGAGGCTTTCGCGCAAGGCTTCGGGCCTGCATGGTTTGTGGAATAAAAAGCCCTGGCCACGCAGGCAGCCCATGGCCAACAACAAGTGGTGCTGTGCAAATGTTTCAATGCCCTCGGCGATGGCTACCAATCCGAGATTGCGGGCCATCGCCAGGATAGCGCCGACCATGGCCGCATCGCATTGGCTGTGAGGCAGATTCTGGACAAAGAGCCGGTCAATCTTGAGATAATCGAAGGGCAAGGTTTTCAGCCGTTGCAGGGAGGTGTACCCCAATCCGAAATTATCCAGCGACCAGCGAACCCCGAGTTGTTTGACAGTATGGAGAATGCTTTCGGCCCGGTCCTCCGTTTTTTGCAGGGTCGGTTCATTGACTTCCAGTTCCAGGCAGTTAGGGGGGAGTCCTGTCTCGTGCAAAATAGTGGCGATGGTGTTTCCCAGGTCCGCTTGTCTGAATTGACTGCAGGAAAGATTGACCGAAACGGGCAATTGGGGGATGCCCGGTTTTTGCCATCCGGCAGCAATCTCACAGGCTTTGCGAAGGACGCTATTGCCGAGGGATCCCATCAGCCCCATCTCTTCAAGTCGTGGCAAAAAAATTTTCGGACGCATTATGGAGCCGTCGGGGTGGCGCCAACGCAGAAACGCCTCGACCCCGACCGGTTGCTGTGTGGCAAGGTCGTAACGGGGCTGGAACAGAAGAAAAAACTCTCTGTTTTCCACTGCCTTGCGCAAGCTGGTTTCCAGTTCCAGTTGCGCCACCAGCGCCTGATTCATTTCCGGGGAAAACAGCTGGTAACTGTTTCCCTGTTCTTCTTTGGCCACGTACATGGCGGTGTCGGCGTTGCGCAGCAAAACATCGGAGGTTGTGCCATCCTCAGGAAAAACCGCAGCCCCGATGCTGGCGGTAACAGTAATGCGATGACTGTCGATATGGTATTCCTGGGACAGGGTGCCTAACAGTTTATGCAGAATTTTTGGAAGGTTAATCTGGTCGCGAAATCCCGATAGGACGATAATGAATTCGTCTCCCCCGAGACGCGCGACGGTATCGTTGCCGCGCAGGGATTGTTGCAGACGTTGGGCTGCTATTTTAAGGAGTTTGTCTCCAATGGCATGTCCGCGTGTATCGTTGATTTGTTTGAATCGGTCAAGATCGACAAACAATACGGCCAATGGATGGTTGAACCGCGTGGCTTCAGCCATGGCCTGATCCAGCCTGTCATGCAAAAGGGTACGGTTGGGCAGTCCTGTCAGTTGATCGTAATAAGCCAGTTGTTTGATGCGGGATTCGTCAGGCTGGTGTTTGTCCCTTCCATCAAATCGGCCAATTGTATACTGCCTGTTGTGGGTGGAGAAGGGCGACAAACTGAGATTTGCCGACAGGGTTGTTCCGTCTTTGCACAGGCAGACGACTTTACGTGGGCTTCCGGGCTGGTCCGAATGTCGGGCCGGAAAAAAATGGGCCCATCCCTGTTTCAAGGCCGTTTGGTCGTGCCAGGGCGCGAGAAGGGCGTGAAGATTTTTCCGGAGCATTTCCTTGTGCGTGTAGCCGAAAAGGACAGCGGCTTGGGAGCTCCAGTGGCGTATCTTTCCCCTGTGGTCGAGTATTACGAAGGCCGTTTGGTTTGCTTCTGCCATGTCCTGCAACATGCGTAAATATTGTCGGGCTTGCAGTTTTGCCAGCTGCCGGCTGGTAATATCCTGGAAGGTTGCCCTGATAGCGCCTTGCAGCTCCGGGGTAGCATGGGTGAAGTGGCCCTGCAGGTAACGGGTTTTTCCGTTTGGGGTTTGGCAGGCAAGCAAAGCCGACGTCGCAGGGTGCTCTTGGAGCTTGGCAAGGATTTGCTGCCAGCGGTTTTTCCCGGAAGGCACAAGGAGATCCTGCAGGTAGGAGCGTGGATGCCGGGTCGATGGATGGCCCATCATTGTTTCCCAGGCACGGCTGGCCGCAATGATAAGTCCGTCCGATTGCAAAATGCAGATAAGATTGTTCTGGTTGTTCAGGGTAGCCCCCATGCATGAATACTCGATGAATATGTCCAGTCCTGATGAGCCATGCGCCCAGTCACGAAAACCCCTGCAGTTTGGAAAAGACATGGCGAAACGAGTGCTTGCGGCCAAACCTCAAATATAAAAAAGCAAAGCCTTATAAAGGCTTCAGCCATGACGCAAAACTTTATCTGATGGGGAGGAAAACAAATGTAACAAAAAGAAATCATTATTTATGTTTATTATTGCACGGTCAAGAAAAATCTCTAATGACTGCTTGGAGATCGGTTGCATTGAATCGGGTGAAGGATGCTATGCTTTACAATTTGTTGAAGATATTCGAATATACGGGCATCTGGCCGTGTTTCGGATGGGACTCGGCGAATCCTGGCAGAAAAAAGAGGTAACGGTTATGCAGTACTTCGAGGAGGGCGACATGCGTATTTCGGAAGCTTTGATCCGGATCAGGGAACGAGTGGATCAGCTCACCACCATCGTTGCCGCGCATCATTCTGCCGGAGAAAGTAGCCCGTTGCGCCTTGGGCATCTGAACGATCTTCTGAAAGTAGTTGAGCAGATTATTCAACAAACTACCGGGGCAAATGATGCCAAGAGGCGTCGGGAGCATGAGCCGGACGGTGGGTGCATAGTGATTCCGGAGGTTTCTTTCACCGTGCCATCGGGGACGCAGGTTGGTCGATGGGCGGCAGTAAACCGTTTTTTGGATCTGGAGCGCAATCAGCTACAGTGTATTTTTTCCGCCACGACCAATCTGGTCATGGTGACGAACCATGAGGGGTTGGTCACGCTTCTCAATCCGGCGGCTGAACACTTTTTTGCGGGGAGGTCCTGGCGTAGTGTGCCGTTCTGGCAGTTGTTGGAATTACCCGGAAGCGAATTGCAGCAGGTGTTGTCCACATATACACCGGAAGACCACCACGAAATCTATCTTGCCGAGGCCGGACAGTGGTTTAATCTGCGACTTGTGCCCTTCGATCCCCACGCCCAGGTTCCGGCCGGTTTCATTCTGATCCTTAACGACATAACCTGGCTGGTCGATAGCCGGCAACATCTTGAAAAACTCGTCGCCGAGCGAACCCACGCTTTGGCCAATTCGGAAAAGATGTTGCGCCTCATTTTTGATTCGGTCGGTAACGGCATTCTGCTGCTGAGTGACGATTACCATATCGTCAAGGCGAATCACCGGGCGGGGCAGATCCATGCGTGTCCTCCCGATGAACTGGTTGGTAAGGATTTGCGTGATTTAACCGACAACCCGGGGCGCTGGACGTTGATATCCTGCGTTGCCGCTTTGAACGAAGAGTCAAGTATGGGTGCCGAGATTCAGGTGCGGCGCTCCGATGGCAGCATGCTGCCGGCAAGTTTCATGGTAACGCGCGTCGAGATAGATGGACGAATTTTCTGGCCGGTCATCGTTCGGGATATTTCCCGTCAGAAAGCCCTGGAAGAGCGCTTGCTCATGGAAAAACAGCAGGTTGAAGAAATGAACGTAACGCTGCGCACTGTTATGAAAAGTGTGGACGGGGACCGCAAGGAGTTTGAAAACAATCTGGCCAGACGGATTCGTACCCAGTTGCTGCCTGCTCTGGACCGTGTTGGTACCGAATCTTCTGCGACTATTCGCGCAAGCTATCTGGACCTGGTGCGGGAACAGCTTGTCGGATTGACCAGCGGTTCCGCCTCGGAAATTGATGCCAGCTTGTTGAAACTGAGCAAAACCGAAATACGCATCTGCCAGTTTGTTCAGGCCGGGCGTTCCACCAAGGATATCTGCGAAGCGATGAATCTGGCGTTTGAAACGGTTCAGACGCATCGTAAAAACATTCGTCGAAAACTGGGACTGCGCGGTAAAAACGTCAATCTTCACTCCTACCTCATAGGCCGTCGCTCTCTGCTTGCATCTGAGAACGATACCTGAAGTCTGTATCCTCCTCCCCCCCCAAAAAAAAAAGAGTCAGTTTTTCCTTTTTGGAACACAAAATATTGTCGGTGTATACATTATTGAACACCTTTGTAGGCGGTTTTGTGTTCGATCGGGTATGCATATGTACCCTTTAATACCCCGATAGATCACCTGTGTGGCCACTTCTCTGTGTGCTATAAAGCGATCCACACGGTTCTTTCGCGCCCTCAAGGGTTTGCGACTGACGTTCGCAAACCTTTGGTGCGCGGTAGTCTCCGAGCCAGGCTTGCCTAAGGGGAAGGTCCTCAGGGTGGCTGGCCAAAGGGTTTCGCTGGAAACGGCGGGGCCTCCCCGTTTGGAAAGGAGATAAACCGCAGTCCAGTTCCTGTGATTTCGCTATGGGAGGAAGGTAACACTATGCACATCGTTCGCGTAAATATGTCTGACCTTACCGTCAAGACCGAGGAAGTACCCGCCGCATGGATGACTCTTGGCGGTCGCGCCCTGACGACCACTATCGTGGCGGCAGAGGTAAAGCCGACCTGTCACCCCCTCGGTCCCAATAATAAACTCGTCTTTGCTCCCGGCATGCTGTCGGGTACTCCGGCTGCCAACTCCGGGCGCATGTCTCTGGGTGGCAAGAGTCCTCTGACTTACGGGATCAAGGAATCCAACTCCGGAGGCACCACGGCTCAGCAGTTCGCCAAACTGGGGATTCACGCCATGATCGTCGAGGGGCGTCCCAGCGAAGATAAATGGTATCGCCTGCACGTTGACAAGGATGGCGTGACGATCCATGAAGAGACCGAAGTTGTCGGGATGCAGAATTTCGCCGTTATTGCTGAGATGGAAAAACGTTTCGGCGACAAGATCGGTGTCATGACCATCGGCATCCCCGGCGAAAAACGTATGGCTGCGGCCAACATTTCGGTAAAAGATCCCGATCACAAGATCCGTTCCCACGGGCGTGGCGGCATGGGCGCGGTTATGGGTTCCAAAAAGATTAAATGCATTACCGTAGACAGTGCCGGCGCCGGCAAGGTGGAAATTGCCGATCCCGACAAATTCAAAAAAGCCGCCCGCGTTTTTGCCAAAGCCATACTGGATCACCCGGTCACCGGCCAGGGCCTGCCGACTTACGGCACCAATATACTGGTTAATATCCTTAACGAAGCCGGCGGTCTGCCGACCAAGAACTTTCGCTACGGTCAGTGGGAACATCACGACAAGGTCTCTGGCGAAACCATGCACGATATTATCGTGGAGCGTAACGGGCATCCCAAGCATGGTTGCCATTCCGGCTGTATCATCCAGTGTTCCCAGGTATACAACGACAAGGATGGCAGCTACCTGACCTCCGGTTTCGAATATGAAACCATCTGGGGTCTGGGCGCTGACTGCTTGATTGAAGATCTGGATGATATCGCTACCTGCGACAATATCATGGACGATATCGGTATCGATTCCATCGAGGGTGTTGTCACCATGGGCGTGGTCATGGAAGCCGGCATCATTCCCTGGGGTGATGGCAAAGGGGCTATCCGCTTGCTGCGCGAGGAAGTCGGCAAGGGGACGGCACTTGGGCATATCATCGGGAACGGCACCGCTTCGGTTGGCCATGCCTATGGTCTGACCCGCGTACCGGTGGTCAAGAATCAGGGCATCCCGGCCTATGACCCCCGTTCGGTAAAGGGCATCGGCATCACCTACGCCACATCCACCATGGGGGCGGATCACACCGCCGGTTACTGCATTGCCACCAATATCCTTAAATGCGGTGGTTTCGTTGATCCCTTGAGCAAGGAAGGGCAGGTTGAACTGTCCCGTAACCTGCAGATCGGTACAGCCGTCATCGACAGTACCGGCATGTGCGTGTTCGTGGCGTTCCCGATGCTGGATATTCCCGAATGCGCCGATGCTCTTAACGACATGGTGGCGGCGCGTTTCGGCATCGAGCTGGATCATGCCGGCGTTGCCGAACTGGGCAAAAAGATTCTCAAGTTGGAACACGACTTCAACCTGGCTGCCGGCATGAGCAATGAAGATGACCGGCTGCCCGAATTCTTCAGTCTCGAAACCGTGCCGCCGCACAACGCCATTTGGGATTTCAGCCCGGCTGAAATCGACGAATTCTGGAATTTCTGATAACGCGGAAGATCTTGTCTTTCGCCATGTCGGGATAGGGGCGCCCTTCCGGGTGGGTGTCTCTATCCTGACTGCTTTTTTTCCTGTATCCTGACCGATGCTGCCTTGCCGTTCGAACCGTTTGGTTCGGGCGGCTTTTTTTATGTCTTCAATATCAGCTATTACAATGGAATGACGGCCTTGGGCCGCCCGGACCGTGAGGCTCGGCTTCCAGGATTATGTTCTGAACGAGCTGATATGGAAGAATAGCCCTTGACGAATAAATCAAACGTTTGTTTTAATATGCGTACAAGTTCAACCTGTTATTTCCCTGTCTGCCGGAGAGATCATGAGTCAACCGGATACCAAACAACGCCTGCTCGATGCGGCAGAATGCCTGTTTGCCGCCGAGGGGTTCCATAGTACTTCACTGCGCGCCATTACCGGTAAAGCCGAAGCCAACCTTGCAGCGGTCAAATACCATTTCGGCTCCAAGGAGGCTCTGCTTGAGGCGGTTTTGAAACGACGGCTGGTCCCTCTCAACCGGGTTCGTCAGGAGAGGTTGGAGGCCCTGCGCATGGCCGCGCGGCAGTCTGGTGTGCGGCCGCCAACAGAGGCGGTGCTGCGGGCCTTTATCGAGCCGACCCTCGCTTTTCGCGACAGCGGAGCGGGCGCTGAAGCTTTCCTTCAGTTGGTCGGTCGGGCTATCGCCGAACCGGATGATACCATCCGCAATCTCTTCATGCAGCTGATGAAGCCGATTTTTCTTCTCATCTACGATACGCTGGGGGATGCCCTTCCGGAACTGTCGGACACGGAACGTTTCTGGCGGTTGCATTTTTCTCTCGGGGCTCTGAGTCACGCCATGTGTCTGGTCGGGCGTTTTCAGATTCTGCCGCAGGGAGTTGCCCCGCGTCCCGAAGCGGATGATCTTACCAAGATGCTGGTGAATTTTTTGAAGGTGGGTATGGAGGCTCCATGCGACTGAGATTTTTTTTGCTCATCGGTTGCGGTCTGCTCGTGCTCCCGGGTAGCGGATGTACTTTGCACCAGCCGCAACCGGCAACGCTGCCGTTTTCCGTTCCAGGGGGGTATGTGGAATCATCTGGTGAGGGTGAGCCGCATACGACACTGGAGCATTGGTGGGATCGGTTCGGCGATTCGAATCTTAATGCTTTGATGTCCGAAGCTTTTACCGCCAATCCCGATTTGCAGCAGGCTTATGCCCGGATTGAACAGGCCGAGGCGCTGGTGCGCACAACCGGTGCAGCGCAGCGTCCCACTCTCGACCTTGCCGGTGCCGCAGGCCGCCGCCGGCAAGCGGTTGGCGTGATCGGTGCGGTTACGGCAGATACCTATTCCCTGTCGCTTCCCGCAAGTTTCGAGTTGGACCTCTGGCGCAAGTTGGCTTCCCGCACCGAGGCTGCCCGCCTTGAGCAGGATGCTTCGCGCGAGGAACTCAAGGCTCTGTACCTGAGCCTCTCCGCCCAGGTTGCCGATCTCTATTTTTTGGCGGTGGAGCAAAAGGCGCAGCTTGACCTGACCGATCGCAATATTGCTGCCTTCGCCGATACTCTGGAGCGGGTGGAACGCCGCTATCGCGAAGGGCTTGTGCCCCCCCTTGATGTTTACCAATCCCGCCAGAATCTGGCAGCGGCCCGCTCCCGTCGACCCCAATTCGAAAACGGACTGGCGACAGCCGAGCACGCACTGTCGATATTGCTGGGCCGTTATCCGGGGCGCGGGGTGGTCAACGATCATCGGCAGTTACCACAGACAATTCCCGATTTTTCTGCCGGGCTGCCGTCCCAATTGCTGTTACGCCGACCGGACATAGAGGCCAGTCTGTTGCGACTACGGGCCAGCGATGCCCGCATCGCCGCCGCGATTGCCGAGCGTTTTCCCGCGTTGCGTCTGACCGGCAGTTACGGTGGACAAAGTGCGGAACTGGGTGACCTGCTCGCCTCGGGTAACATCTTCTGGAATCTGTTGCTTAACCTTGCCCAACCTCTCTACGATGGTGGCAGGAGGGCTGCCGAGGTGGACCGCAGCAGAGCCGTTTTCCGTGAAAACCTTGCCGGGTATTATAAGTCTGTGCTTACCGCCTTTCGGGAGGTGGAGGATGCCCTGGCCGCGGGGCGTACCGGTGAAGAACGAATCGCTCGTTTGCGCCAGAGCGAGGAAGCCAGCGCCGCTGCCTTGCGGCTGGCACTCGACCGCTATTTACAGGGGTTGTCCGAATATTTGCCGGTGCTTACCGCCCAGGGATTGCATTTTGATGCCCAGAGCCAGCTTTTGTCTGCCCGCCGGCAGTTGATAGCCGATCGTGTTACCCTCGCCCGCACCCTTGGCGGGGACTGGATGGACGAGGAACTGATCGATGGATTGCAACGGGTTGCCCATTGATCAACGGCTAAATCCGCATAGGTAAAGGGTCAGGTATGCTTTGCCTGACCTATCGATGTCGGATCTTGAATCAACCATTACTCAAAACGGGAAATATCCAATGAGCGTCAAAACTAAACTGTTCAAGATCGGAATTCCCATTCTGATTCTTCTGGTGGGTTTCGCAATGATGCGCATCATGATTGCCAGCCGTGCGGAACCACGCAAGGAAAAGCGGGGGAATCCCGGCGCCCTGGTGGAGGTTCTGCGTGCCGCCCGTGGTGAACGGCAGGTCATGGTCCATGGTACCGGCACCGTGCAGCCGCGTCAGGAGATCAGTCTCACCCCCCAGGTCAGCGGTCGCGTCATAAAGATGGACGATCGATTTATCGCCGGCGGCTTCTTCCGCCAGGGGGATGTCCTGTTCGAAATCGAGGATACCGATTACCGGTTGGCCGTGGACCGGGCGCGAGCCGCCTTGGCAAAGGCCGAATATGAACTGACGGCCATGCAGGGGCAGGCCCGCATTGCCCGCCAGGAATGGGAGCGTCTGCAACTCGGCGCCGGCGAACAGCCCAACCCCCTGGTCGTCTATGAGCCACAGCTTAAAAATGCCCGCGCCGCCCTCCTTTCCGCGCAGGCAACCTTGCAGCAGGCACAGCTCGATCTGCAACGTACCGTGCTGCGGGCGCCTTTCAACGCTGTGATCCGTTCTGAATCCGTCGACTTGGGACAGTATGTTCGCTCTGGTACGGCGGTGGCAATGCTTGCCGGCACTGATCAGGCGGAGATTGTTGTTCCCCTGCCTCTGGAGGAACTTGCCTGGCTGCAGATCCCCCGCTCCGGACAAAAAGGCAACGTTACCGAAGCTGCCGTGCAACTTGGTGCCGGTGGGGAGACTTTCGCCTGGCGCGGGAAGGTGGTACGCCAGTTGGGTGATGTCGACCCTCAGGGACGCATGGCCCGATTGGTTGTTGCCGTGGACGATCCTTACCATTTGCGGCAGGGAACCGCTGAGCGTCCGGTGCTGTCCATGGGGATATTCGTCCAGGTGCTTCTGCACGGCAAAGTTCTGAAGGATGTGACAGTTATCCCCGCCAACGCCCTGCGTGATGGTGCCACCGTTTGGACCATGAACGATGGACACCTGAAAGTTCGGTCGGTGGAGGTGGTGCGCCGCACCCGCGATGAGGTCGTGATCGGGGAGGGATTGGCGACCGGAGACCGGGTTGTGTTGACGAATCTGGCCGGAGTTACCGAAGGAATGAAATTGCGGCAGGTGGATACGGCTTCGGGTTCCGACACGGTTGGCACGGTGGAGGAGGGCAGTTAGATGAACGGTGCGATTCGCTGGATGGCCAATCACCACGTGGCCGCCAACCTCCTGATGCTGGTATTTGTGGTGGGCGGACTGATTCTCGCTCCAAAAGTCAAACAGGAGGTTTTTCCGGAGGTTTCTCTGGACTGGATTTCCGTCAGTGTTCCCTATCCCGGGGCGGGTCCGGAGGAAGTGGAAGAGGGTATCCTGCTCAAAATCGAGGAGAATCTCACCGGCGTGGACGGCATCAAGCAGATCAAGGCGACCGCCTCAGAGGGGGTCGGTACGGTCATGGCCGAGGTGCAGGAAGGCATGGACCCGGACAAGGTGCTGCAGGATGTGCGCAGTGAGGTGGATCGTATCACCACCTTTCCTCTGGATGCTGAAAAACCGGTGATCAGCAAACTGCTCAACCGGCTTGAGGTCATTTCGGTGGTGGTCTACGGTGACCTTTCCGAACGCAGCTTACGCGAACGTGCCGAAGCGATACGTGACGAGCTGCTTACCTATCCCCAGATCACCCAGGTCGACCTGGGGGGCGTGCGCCCCTACGAAATATCCATAGAGGTCCCCGAGCAGCAGTTGCGCCGCTATAATCTCACTCTGGAGCAGGTGGCCCAACGGGTACGCAAGGCTTCCCTGGACCTGCCCGGTGGCACTATCCGCACCGAGGGTGGAGAAATTCTTCTGCGTACCAAGGAACGCCGCTATTTCGGACCCGGTTATGCCGATATCGTTGTGGTCAACCAGCCGGACGGCACAGAAGTCCGCCTGGGGGATATCGCCATGGTACGGGATACCTTCGCCGAAACCGACACCTCCGCCACCTTCGACGGCAAGCCGGCAGCCATGATCAAAATCTTTCGGGTCGGCGATCAGAAACCGACCGAGATTTCCGCTTTGGTCAAACGCTATGTCGAGGAAAAGACGATAAATCTGCCACCGGGCGTGAGGCTTGCTACCTGGAACGACACCAGTGAGTTGTTCGAAAGCCGCATGAATCTGCTCCTCAAAAATGCCGTTCTCGGTTTGATCCTGGTGTTTTTGGTCTTGGGTCTGTTTCTGGAAATCCGCCTCGCCATGTGGGTGATGCTCGGCATCCCCATCGCCTTTTTCGGCACGCTGTTTTTCATGCCCGCCCTGGGCGTTTCGATCAATATGATATCCCTGTTTGCCTTTATCCTCGCCCTGGGGATCGTGGTCGATGATGCCATCGTGGTCGGAGAAAACGTCTACGAACATCGACAGCGGGGCACCCCCTACCTGCCGGCGGCCGTCACCGGCTCCCAGGAGGTGGGCGTGCCGGTGGTTTTCTCGATTCTTACGACGGTGGCCGCTTTTGCGCCTTTGCTCTTCATCAGTGGCACCATGGGTAAATTCATCGGCGTGATCCCGGTGGTAGTCATTACGATTCTGCTTATGTCGCTGATAGAATCCCTCTTCGTCCTTCCCGCGCATCTCGCCATGGGCCGGCGAAGGGAAGCGGCCGGCGGCATTATCGGCCGCATCGATCGTTTGCGACGTCG
>DIKU01000091.1:25095-26463 GCA_002424645.1 Pelobacter sp. UBA5610
TTTTATCGAACAGAAGGCAATGGAAACGGTTGCCGAATTTGATGGCCGGGTTCCGTCACAGCAGACCGTGCTGCGGCATTTCTACGCAGTGGTCGGGGGAACCCTGGCCGAAGGCGGTCCGGGTGGTGCGGTGGGCGAGAAATCAGGGGCCCACCTTGCCGGTATGGCGCTGTTTCTGACCAAAAGCGAAGAACGTGGCATTCCCGCCTCCGATATAACAACCACTTGGCGCAAGAAGGTCGGTGAGGTGCCGGGGGTGGAATCGATAGTCTTTAAATCCAATCTGGTGCGGATGGGAGCCAATATCGACATCCAGATGGCCCACGAGAGTTTCGCGGTTCTTTCCGAGGCTGCGGATCGTTTAAAGGCGGAGTTGAGCAGTTATCCGGGCGTGGGGGATGTCGAAGATTCCTACAGTCGCGGCAAGCGGGAACTGAAAATCAGTCTTAAGCCGGAAGCACGTACTCTGGGGATCACCGAGGAGGGGTTAGGACGTCAGATTCGCGGTGCGTTTTACGGCGCCGAGGCCCTGCGTCTGCAGCGCGGCCGCAACGAGGTCAAGGTGATGGTGCGCTATCCTGAGCAGGACCGCCGGAGTTTGTGGGATCTGGAGACGATGCGTATCCGTACTCCGCAGGGTGGCGAGATGCCACTGGATCGGGCTGCCCTCGTGCAGGAGGGGAGGGGCTATGCCGAAATCAAGCGTACCGACCGCAAACGGGTGATCAACGTCAGCGCCAGCGTCGACAGCAAGATCGCCAACGCCCAGGAAATCCTGGCCGAAATGCGTCCGGGTCTGCTGACCGAACTCCAGCATGACTATCCCGGGCTTACCTTCAATATGGAAGGGGAGGAAAAGGAGCGACGCGATTCCATGGCGAGCATGGTCAGCGGATTCCAGCTCGCGCTGTTCGCCATCTTTGCCCTCCTGGCCATCCCCTTTCGCAGCTACAGCCAGCCGTTGATCATCATGGCCGCCATTCCATTTGGCATCGTCGGAGCCGTTATCGGTCACCTGCTGATGGGCTACGATCTCTCCATTCTCAGTATCTTCGGAATCGTGGCGCTGGCCGGCGTCGTGGTCAACGATTCGCTGCTCCTTATCGACCGGATCAACCAGAACCGCCGGGAGGGGGGCGAAAATCTGCTGGCGGCGCTTCTGGATGCAGGTCAGCGGCGTTTCCGGCCGATCCTGCTGACCTCTTTGACCACCTTCTTCGGTCTGGCACCGATGATCATGGAGCGCAGCGTACAGGCGCAGTTTCTTATCCCTATGGCCATCAGCCTCGGGTTCGGCATCATGTTTGCCACAGGTATCACACTGCTGCTGATCCCCGCCCTGTATATGGCATTGGAGGATATCCGCCG
>DIKU01000091.1:26518-54562 GCA_002424645.1 Pelobacter sp. UBA5610
AAAAAAGCTAACCATTCAAGCTCCGAGGAGAGTGTTTTGCCCATTATCGAAGATCGTCTGTTTCGCAAGATAAAAAAACTTACCGGAAAAGCCATCGGCGATTTCAATCTCATCGAAGAGGGGGACCGGATCGCCGTGGCGGTGTCCGGCGGTAAGGATTCATGGACTCTGCTGCATATTCTCGACAGCCTGCGTCGCCGTGCCCCTATCCGTTACGAGTTGATCGCGGTTAATGTCGACCCCGGGTTTTCCGGCTATCGTACCGATATCATGGAAGCGCATCTCAACGCGTACGGTTTTGCCCATCACATGGAGCGCGCCGATTGCGCGACCATCATCAAGGAAAAACTGCGTCCGGGGTCATCTTTCTGTGCTTTCTGCGCCAGGTTGCGGCGCGGTGTACTCTATTCGGTCGCCACGCAGTTGGGCTGTAACAAACTGGCACTGGGGCATCATCTGGATGATTTTATCGAAACCCTGCTGCTTAACCAATTCTACGTCGGCACGCTGGGCGCCATGAGTCCCAAGTTACTCGCCGATAATGGTCAGCACACGGTGATTCGTCCCATGGTTTATGTGGAGGAGAGCGATATCATAGCTTTTTCCGATGCCAATGAACTGCCACGCATCCCTTGCGGATGCCCCGAAGAAACCCGCACCGATCAAAATCGGCAGCGCATGAAGCGTCTGGTCAGTCAACTGGCCGAAGACATCCCGAATCTGCGTAAAAGCCTCATCGGCGCGCTGGGAAATGTCCAGCCACGCCATCTGCTCGATGCCAATCTCAAGGATTTCGGAATCACCGTGCCGAACTGATGGTTGGTGCATATTGATGTAAAATGGTATGGTCTGCCTTGAAAAATGCGGGGCTGGCCATTTGGGAATGCGTTGCGGGTTTCGCACATGTTGCCTGAAATGCCATTTCGGACGGGTTTTGCATGGATAATCAGAATTAAACCTAAGGATGGTATTGAGATTTCATCCTGACCATTCTGATAATCCCTGTATGTTCAAAGGTTTAAAGGGTAGCTCTCCCTGTCCTTTGTGATCGATCGGGGAACCTTCTTGCAAGTTTTGTTGACGTATCCCGATCCGTAAGGTGAAACGATGACGTTTACCACACATACCAAAGCAGACCTCGATCTGGCCAGCGAGGTTCAACAGTTACTGTTTCCCAAGGGCTCCCCCCGGTGCAAATGGTGCTGTATTGGTATCAAAAATCGCATGGCGCGGGGATTGGGCGGTGATTACTTCGATTTTATCCCCCTGGCGGACGGGTGCCAGGTGGTGTTTTTGGGGGATGTTACCGGTCATGGCTTGCAGGCATCGGTGGTCATGGCCTTGCTCTATGGATTTATCCATCGCGGGACGGCATTGAACTGCAATCCCCTGGATATGGCCGCACAAGTCAACGATTTCCTGTTTTCCTTTGCCCGCCGCTCCCGCAGATTGGATCACTTTTTTTCGACTACTTTGTTTTACGCGGTCATCGATCCTGCTACTCTGGAAATGCGCTACGTCAATAACGGACACGTAACTCCGCTGGTGCGACGCGGACATAAAATAATCCATCTTGCCGCTACGGGCCAACCTCTGGGTTATTTTGAACAGCCTGAAATCGTCATGCAGCAGTTCCATTTCAGACCCGATGATCGTTTCCTGCTGTATACAGATGGCCTGGTGGAAGCTTTTAACCCGAAAGGGCAGGCCTTTGGCATGCAGGGGTTGGAACGGCTGCTGCGCCATCACCGGGGCAATCATGCCGATTTTCTGGAGGAATTGTTCCAGACCCTGGCGTTGTTTGGCGCGCCTGATCCCCCCGAAGATGATTGCACCGCTATTGCCATCGATTTTTCCCGAACCTCCGATTAGAGGGCTGGGAATCTATGTCCAGAAAAGCCTTGTCTGGCCCGCTTTGCTGTGTTAAACGAAAGGCCGCTGCCGCAGTTCAGCCGTTCTGTTGGCCAGGTCGTACCGGTCATTTTAGACCAAGCCGCCAATCTCAATATCCTTCCGGTTTGTCGTCCAGGAGATTCTTTTATGGCACAATGTGAATATCGCGTAGGTGACCGACAGCACGGATTCGTGGTGACTTCAGTGTCGCTTTTACCGGAACTGAGCGCAACTTTGGTGCAGTTGCATCATGAGCGCACCGGCGCCCGTCTGGTACACCTTGACCGTGACGATGATAACAACCTGTTCGGGGTCGGCTTTCGCACTACTCCGCAGGATTCCACCGGTGTGGCGCATATCCTCGAACATACCGTGTTATGCGGGTCCAAGCGTTATCCGGTGCGTGATCCTTTCTTTACCATGCTCAAGCGCAGTCTCAGCAGCTTCATGAATGCGCTGACGGCCAGCGACTGGACCTGCTACCCTTTTTCATCGCAGAACCAGGCCGATTTTTACAACCTGATGGGGATTTACCTCGATGCGGCCTTTTTCCCGCTTTTGCGGGAACGGGATTTTCGTCAGGAGGGGCATCGCCTTGAATTTACCGATCCGGCTGACGGCGATTCGCCCCTGCAGTTCAAGGGGGTGGTTTATAACGAGATGAAGGGAGCCATGGCCGACCCTTCTTCGTTGCTGCATCGACGCCTGACCCGGGCCCTTTATCCGACCGTAACCTACGGATTCAATTCCGGTGGCGAACCGGTCGATATCCTTGATTTGACCTACGAACAACTCAAGGCGTTTCACTCTACCTATTATCACCCGGCCAACGCATGGTTCTTCACCTACGGCAACCTGCCGCTGGAAGGTCATCTTAAAGTCATCGAGGAGCAGGCGCTTAGTCAGTTTGGTCCACTGCAGGTCAACAGTGCCGTCCCTGACGAGGTCCGTTTTCAAGAGCCTCGCAAGGTTGTGGAGACCTTTCCGGTGGATGCCGGAGAGTCGCTTGCCCGTCGTTCCATGGTCCAGTTGGCGTGGTTGACTTGTCCGGTTTCCGATCAGTTTGAACGGCTCGGCATGATGCTGTTGTCCGAATTGCTGCTTGGTAATCCTGCCGCGCCGCTGTACAAGGCTTTGCTCGATTCCGGGCTGGGGCAGAACCTTGCGCCTGGCACCGGATATCATGACGACTATCGCGAAACCTATTTTGCCGTTGGTTTGCAAGGGACCGACCCCGAAGCCGTTGACGGTATCGAAACTCTGGTTCTGAATACCCTGCAGGAAACCGTGCGGAAGGGGTTTTCATCTCAACAGATTGAAGCCGCTATTCATCAGCTGGAATTCTCCTACAGAGAGGTCAATGGCGATCAGTACCCTTACGGTCTGTTGTTGCTGATGCGCATGTTCGGATCCTGGCTGCATGCCGACGATCCTGTATCGCCACTGTGTCTGGAAAAAGATCTGGTGCGTTTGCGGCAGGAACTCGCCAACGGTCCGTTTTTTGAGGATCTCATCCGTCGCCAATTGCTTGATAACGCCCATCGCGTCACCTTGCTGCTGAAGCCAGATGCTCAGCAGAAAGAACGTGAAGAGCAATTACAGCGTTCACGGCTGGAAACCATAGAGAAGAATCTGACCGCCAGAGACCGGGAGGAACTGGTCACGCTGGGAGTAGCACTGCAGCATGCTCAAGAGGCTCCCGAGGATCTGTCGTGTCTGCCGACTCTGGAGCTGGAAGATATTCCGGCCAGTCAGCCGCAGGTATCGTGCGAAACCTATGAACGCCAGGGTGTACAGGTTCGCTGGTTTGACCAACCTACCAACGGGATCGGGTACTTTGCCGCCAATCTGGATATTGGTGATTTGCCCAGTGAACGACTGAAGGATCTGCCGTTGTTCTGCTCGCTTTTGACCAAAATCGGAGCGGCAGGGCACAATTATCTGGAAATGGCGGAGCGTGTTACCGGTGCTACCGGTGGCGTGCAGGCCAGTGCAGCTATTTTTGACAGCCCTAAAAGCCTGGATGAGTTTCAGCTTGCCGTCGAACTGCGCGGCAAAGCATTGCAGCGAAATCAACAAGAAATGTTCCAGATTCTCCGGGATTTCTGCACCGCGCCCGATTTCTCCGACCTGAAGCGTTTGCATACCGTCCTGCAACAGATGAAGACCTCCCTGGAAAATTCCGTTCCCGGGTCCGGTCACAGTTATGCTTCACGGGTTGCGGGAGGTTCCCTGACCTCCGCCGGACGTCTGCGCGAAGAATGGAGCGGTCTGCACCTGATCCGGATCGTAAAAGAACTGGCAGCCAGGCAACCGGAACAACTTGCCGAGTTCGCACAAAGCCTGCAGAATCTGGCCTCGCTGGTGTTTCGCCGTGATCGTTTGCGTTGTGCGATTACCGCCGAAGAAGCTGTTTTTAAAGAGATGGGTCCGGCCCTTGATGCCTTTCTGGCGGATCTTTCCGCAGGGGATGGGATTGCGGCTGCCGCTGCAAGGCCCACTCCGTTTGAGGTAAAGGCTTCAGGCTGGTATACCGCGGTGCCGGTGTCGTACGTGGCCCGGGTCTTCCGCGCGGTTCCGCTTGAGCATCCTGATGGTGCGGCTTTGATGGTTTTGGCCAAGCTTCTGCGTGGCGGGTATCTGCATCGTGAAATTCGTGAAAAGGGTGGCGCTTACGGTGGCATGGCCAACTATGATGCCCAGGGTGGATTGTTCGCCATGCTTTCCTACCGTGACCCCCATTTGCTGCGTACTCTCGATGTTTATAAGGATGCTGCCAAATGGGCTGCTGAAGGCCAGTTCGCCGCGGTCGATATTAAAGAGGCTATTCTGGGCGTGTTCAGCCAGCTTGATCGTCCCCTTTCTCCGGGGGGCAAGGGTATCCGGGAATTTCACTATCTTTTGCAGGGTTTGACGCCGGAAGCGCGGCAGGATTTCCGGCAGCGCATCCTCGCAGTGGATGCCGCCACGATCTCCAGGGTTGCCCAGCGTTATCTCGTGGATGGATGGGACGCCAGCGCCGTGTCGGTGGTTGCGGGGGAAGATATGTTGCAGGACGCCAATCGTCAACTCGGTGACGCGTCACTGATCCTGGAACGCATCTGATCGACAGGTGCGGTAAGCAGGCTTTTGTCTTGGACCGAAGTGTGCTACCTTTGGTTGGCTTTGATCTTCTCTCGCCGGGCTGGTGACAAAAAATGCTAGGGAGCTCCATTTGATGGAAAAATTGCTGTCCACCAAAGAAGTTGCGCAACGCCTCAGTGTCAACGAAAAGATGGTTTACACGTTGATTACCGAAAAGGGCTTGCCCGCAACCAAGATTACCGGCAAGTGGTTGTTTCCTGCCCATCTGGTGGAGCAATGGGTCGAGAGCATGACCATCAATTATCCGACCGGGGCGGCCGAGTTGCCGAACAAGAGCGGCCTATTGATGATCGCAGGCAGCGACGACATCCTTCTGGACCGATCGCTGTCGTTGTTTATGCAGCTCAATGTCGGATCTGTCATATTGTTTGGCGCAATCGGAAGTCTCGGAGGGCTCAAGGCTCTGCGGGGTGGCATGTGCCATATGGCAACCAGTCACCTGGCGGAAGATAACGAAAAAGATTTCAATTTTTCGTTTGCTGCCAGCGAACTCGAAGTGCTTCCTGCGGTGGTCAATTTTTGCCGTCGTGAACAAGGCCTGATTGTCGCCAAGGGGAATCCCCATGGTGTTCGCAGCTGCCTTGACATTTCCGAAAAAGATCTCACCGTCGTCAATAGACCGCTCGGCGCCAGCACCCGTATTATTTTTGATCAACAGTTACAGGAAGCTGGTATCAAAGCTTCTCGCATCAAAGGTTATGGCAACGAGGTGTCCCATCACCTCGACATCGGTCTCGAAATTCTGACCGGGCGAGCGGATATCGGTCCGGGTATCCGGCCTGCGGCTGCCCTGCTGGGGCTGGATTTTGTTCCTTTGCGTTGGGAGCGGTTTGATCTTCTGATTCCCAAAGACTGTTTTTTCGACAAGTCTATTCAACAATTTTTGGGCATGTTGCACGAACCCGCTTTTCAAGCTCTGGCGGCCAGGTTGCCGGGGTATGATTTAAGCCTTTGCGGGCGCATGTTGTTTCCCGGCGAATCCCGTTGATTACCGCCATTATATTTCCCCATCCCACCACGCAATCTATCTAGGCATCTAATATTTTTAGACAGTTATGTCTTGAAAGACGCTAAATGATTATTGCGAAAAAGGTCGTTGACTCCCAAGCGTTATAGCTGTTATGTTATAACCAAATGAGAGATTCCCCTCATGGATGATTTTTTTCATGAAGGGCGGATTGTTATTATTTTCAGGGAAATTATCATCGCCTAAATCTAGGAGGGCCAACATGAAAGCAGTTTTTCGTATTTTTGGTGTCAGTCTGCTTCTGCTGACGGTTTTTTGCTCCGGTGCCATGGCAGTCGAACATCTGAAACTGTCTACCACCACTTCGACCGATAACTCGGGCTTGCTCAAGGCTATTTTGCCTGCATTCGAACAGAAATACGACTGCAAAGTCGATGTCATTGCCGTCGGTACCGGTAAGGCTCTTAAAATTGCCGAAAACGGCGACGTTGACGTCACCCTGGTGCATGCTCGCAGTAAAGAGGATGCCTTTGTTGATGCCGGGTTCGGCGTCAACCGCCGCGATGTCATGTATAACGACTTCGTGATTATCGGTCCCGCCAAGGACCCTGCCGGGGTCAAAAAAGCAAAATCGGTTGCTGAAGCCATGAAGAAGATTGCCGATGCAAAAGCATTCTTTGTCTCCCGTGGTGACGATTCCGGTACTCATACCATGGAAAAGAGTCTTTGGAAAACCGCAGGTGTTGTACCCAAAGGTGCCTGGTATATGGAGGCTGGCCAAGGCATGGGCGAAGTTATCACCATGGCCAACGAACGCCAGGGCTATACCCTTACCGACCGTGCCACCTACATCGCTTACCAGAGTAAAGTTGATCTGCCCATCGTCTATCAGGGCGAAAAAACCTTGTTTAATCCCTACGGTGTCATTGCCGTTAACCCCAAATTGCACCCCCATGTAAAATACAATCTGGCCATGGCTTTTATCTCGTACCTGACCTCCAACCAAGGTCAGCAAGCCATCACCGATTTTAAAGTAAACGGCCAGCAGTTGTTTTTCATTTATAAATAAGTAGAGTGGATTGTTAATATTGACGCCCTGTCGGTTATTCTGGCAGGGCGTTTTTTCATGCGGTATGATTTAAATTCAATTCCAAACATGGTGAGGGCATGTGAAAGTCGGCAGTTTTGAATTCAATATGCGTGAACTGGGGGGAGCCATGGGGGATTTTGGCACGCTGTTCCCCCTTGCTATCGGTTACATCGTGGTTTGCGGTATGAATCCCGCCGGGCTGCTGGTTATGATGGGGCTTGCCAATGTGACAACCGGCCTGTTTTACCGCCTGCCTATGCCCATTGAACCGATGAAGGTCTTGGCGGTAGTGGCGATTGCAGAGCAATGGCCGCCATCCATGGTGTATGCCTCGGCATTTGCCATGGGAGTCATCTGGATGATCATGTCCGCTACCGGTTTAATGAGTCTTATCGCCCGTATTACGCCTGAATCGGTAATTCGTGGTATCCAGGTGGCGCTTGGGATCATGCTTGCCATTCAAGCGTTACAGATGATTGCCTCTGGATGGGTGCTGGGTATTGTATCGATAGCGGTGGTTCTTTTGTTGCGGCAAAATCGTTATGCCCCGGCGGCTGTTGTGCTGGTGTTTATGGGGGTTGTAATCATCTATATCAAAGGGCAGTTCCAAGGTTTGCCCTCCCCTGCATTCGTCTGGCCGGGGCGGGGATCCTTCGAAATGTGGGAGACCTGGCAGGCTATGCTGCGAGGTGGTTTCTCGCAACTTCCCCTGACTGCTACCAACGCCGTAATCGCGACGGCGGTATTGATTCGCAGGTATTGGCCTGAACAGGCCGTAAGCGAAAAACAGCTTGCCCTGAATATGGGTATCATGAATCTGGTCGTACCGTTTTTTGGCGGAATGCCCATGTGCCATGGCGCTGGTGGGTTGGCTGGTCAGTATTATTTTGGTGCACGTACGGGCGGGGCCAATATTATGGAAGGGGTGATTGAAATAGGGTTGGGTTTATTTTTAGCTGGCTCGATTGCCGGTTTGTTTGAAGCGTTTCCATTGGCCATCGTGGGAGCAATGATGTTGTTGGTTGGTCTTGAGCTGTCAAAACCCATAAGGGAGATGTCCTTGGATTGGCAACTGCTTCCTGCCGTGCTCACCGTGGTTGTCGCGCTCTGGACGAACATGGCGTATGGTTTTCTGGTTGGTATGGTGGTGCATCATGGATGGATATCACGTGTGCACGCGCCCCGATGTGATCAATAAAGGGGGGACCCGTTAGTATAGCTTCCCTTGCCATCAGTGGTGCCGAAGATATAGTTAGTAGGGTAAGGCCAGGTTGTAGGCACCAACCGAAAGGAGAAAGGACATGCGAGTACAAGATGGTGATGTATTAGTTGGTAAAGCTGGTGAGTATGACGTCGAGTTGACCGTGACCAAGGTCTGCAAAGGGGATGTTTGCTGGACAGCGTGCGACGCGGATCTGGCCTGCAACGGAATGCCTATGGTGCCAGTTTCAGCCGGATCGAGGTTGTCCGAACGACGCCCTGATCGAAAAGGATTATGATCGATAATCGGTATGCTGCTGTTTCATGGCTATTGAGCGCAGTTGTTCTGTTCGAGCACAGTGTCACCCTGTTTATCTATGCTGCCGCGCCTTCGGGGTGCGGTTTTTTTTTGCTTTGCAACAGTGAAAATGACCGCGTATGCGTACAGTAAAGCATGGGTAGTCTGCCTGAAACAGCTTGGAAATACATTAGGTTTACGTGACAATAAGTAAAAGAAAGCGTATAAAGTGGTGCGAACTTTGCAGATTTTAGTTCAGGCCCCCCTTCCATTGGGGCGACGCGTGGTCTTTTGACGGCAGATATGTTTGTGAAATTTGAAGTCTGTTTAATTGAGCTTTATTTGAATTGTAGATAATGGGTTCGGGAGTGGTCGCATGATCTGCCGCAAGGCTCTGCTTTTTATTTGTGTAATATTTCTGTTTTTGCCAAGGTTTAGCTGGGCGCAGGATTTGAAGGTTTTTATCCTTCATTCCTACCACGCCGGATTTGTCTGGACCGAGGATCAGCAGAAGGGGTTCCTTGAGGCTCTTGGAGCCAGTACGGCTGTCGGGAAGGTATCCTATCGTATTGAGTACCTTGAGGCCGCTACACGGGAGTGCGATTCTCCCTACCTTGAGCACTTTCATGCCTACCTTCAACAGAAATATACAGGTTTCAAGCCCGATCTGATTTACGCTACGGACGATAATGCCGTTGAATTTCTTCGGCAATATGCCCGTCAACTATTTCCTCAAACCCCTGTTATCTATAGCGGTCTCAATGATCCGGATTTGGATGGACGTCTGGACCACGAGTTTTTTTACGGAGTCATCGAATCAGAGGATGTTGCAGGGACGGTGACACTTGCCATGCGCTTGGCACCTGAATTGAAAACCTTGTATTTTGTCGGTGATGACTCGACGACTTCGCATGGCATCAGGAAAAGAATAGAAAAAGAAGCTCAGAGGGTTTTCCCGCAAGTGGATATCGATTTTATTCAGAGTCCTTATGTGGAAGAACTTGAGAGGCAATTGAACCGCACCAAACCTTCATTGTGGGTTGTTAATTCTTTGGCCAAAGTTCGAAATACGCATGGTGAGCGGTTGACTATTTCCGAAACTCTCGAGCGTCTGGAGAAGGCCGGAGAGTCCATTATTTTGGCCATGAAAGACAATTATTTGACTCCCGGGGTCCTTGGAGGGTCGGTCAGTCGCGGGCGGGAGCAGGGACTGCAGGCGGGCTACCTGGCTCGAGAGCAGTTTTTGAACGAAACAGTCAGTGCGAACGACCACGTTTTGGAACGTGTATCCAACCCTTATTTGTTCCAATACGAGCAGATGCGCCGCTATGGTTTGAAGTCGAGTGACCTTCCTTCAGGTAGCTACATTTTGGATCGCTCTCAGTCGTTTTGGAGGCGCCACCGTTCTTTAATTATGGGTCTTTTCGGATTTGCGTGTTTGCTTTTAACCGGGATGTGGCTGTTCCGGCGTACCATTGGTGGTCTGCGTTCTGGGCAAAAAAAGTTACTGTTAAAAGAAGCTCAATTTAAAACGGTCATTGACGCAACGCATGACGCTGTCATCGTGATAAATCAACGAGGTCTTGTTACACTATTCAACCCCGCCGCCGAGGAATTGTTTGGCTGGAATCGTGATGAGATGCTCGGAGGCACTCTGGATGTGCTGATGCCGGAGGGCTATCGTATGCAGCATCGTCAGGACGTCGCCAGCTTTTTCAATACCGGTGAGCCGTCCGAAGCAATCGGGCGCTCTCTGGAATTATTGGCTGTGCATCGTTCTGGCAGAGAGTTTCCCATCGAATTGGGTTTGTCCGTGGGCCATTGCGGTTCGCAACGTTTTGTGCTTGCCATATTGCGAGATATTTCCAGTCAGCGTCAAGTTGAACGGGAAATCAAGCAGTTAGCCTATTACGACAGTTTAACCGGTCTGCCCAATCGGGCCCTGTTGGAAGATCGTTGCCGTCGTGTCCTGAGTACAGCAGAGCGTTCCGGACGCATGGCGGCTTTATTATTTGTTGGCGTTGATAACCTTAAAGCCATCAACGATACGCGCGGCCATGCCTGTGGGGATCGGGTTCTCAAGCTCATCGCGCAACGGTTGGTTGCGCTCGTTAAAGATGGAATGACTGTCGTCAGGTGGGATGGTGATAAGTTTATCGTTCTGCTCCCGGGTTTGCATTGTGCCAGTGAGGTTGACACCGTCGCCAAGGATATTCTCCATGCTTTTTCCGATCCCTGCGAAGTGGATACTCAGCATTTTTTTGTGACAGCCAGCATTGGGGGGGCCATCTATCCTCAGCACGGGTTGGATGGTGACAAACTCCTCAAGCATGCCGATATGGCCATGTATGCGGCCAAGGAGCAAGGGCGTAACACTTATTGTACCTTCACGGAGGAAATGAACCGGCGGGTTCAGGAGCGTAGTGAGCTTGAACACAGCTTACGGCAGGCCTTGGCCCGCGAAGAGTTTTTCTTGGCATACCAACCCCAGGTTGATCAGACTACCGGTCGCGTCCTTGGGTCTGAGGCCTTGGTGCGTTGGCGCCACGCTGAGAAGGGGATGATTTCTCCTGGTCAATTCATTCCGGTGGCAGAGGACAGTGGTTTGATTCTTCCCATCGGGCATTGGGTGTTGCGTACGGCATGCGCACAGAACAAGGCCTGGCAACTGGCGGGCTATCCGCCGATGCGCGTTGCCGTCAATCTGTCTGCCCGTCAGTTTCAGCAACCGGACTTTTACGATCAGGTCGCCCAGGTTTTGCGTGAGACAGAACTGGATCCACGGTATCTTGAACTGGAACTGACCGAAAGTTTGCTTATGGCGGATGCGGATGCAGCGGTAGAAACTCTCCGTGCACTGCGCGATCTGGGTGTTGGCATCGCTATCGACGATTTTGGTACCGGTTATTCTTCCTTGAGCTATCTTAAAACCTTTCCCATTGACCGTATCAAGATTGCACAGGAATTTGTATTGGATATAGGGCGAGATCCTGAGGATGCCGCCATTGTCGAGACCATTATCGCCATGGCGCATGGTCTCGGACTCGATATCGTGGCTGAAGGCGTTGAAACGGCTGCCCAGCTTCAATTTTTGCGCGCCAGAAAGTGCCAAGTGATGCAGGGCTATTATTTTGGACACCCGATGCTGGCCGAAAACTTCATTGAGTACCTTTCGGAGAATTTTGTCGGGATCAACCCCTAGCATTTAAGAAATTTTACCCGATGCATCGATTGCATGCTGAGTCGTTATGCTGACTTTTGGGTCGGGACGGGGAGTCAGTCATCTTGGAGGGATTTAAATAGACGGCATTCCTCCTTTTTGTAAGTTGTCAGGCGATCGGCCAGCAGATCAAAGTCCACCTCATGGCCATCGAACTCGGGACCATCCACGCAGGCGAATTTCATTTCTTTGTTTATCATGACGCGGCAACCGCCGCACATGCCCGTGCCATCGATCATGATCGGATTAAGGCTAACCGTGGTTCGTATGTCGTACGGCCGGGTCATCTCAACAACAGCTCTCATCATGGGAACCGGGCCTGCGGCAAAAACCGCCTGAGGTCTGAGCGTCTCATCGTGCACCAGCGCGGACAGGACATTTGTGACAAATCCTTTTTGTCCAAGGCTGCCATCTTCGGTGGTTATGAGAACCTGATGACAGAATGCATCCAGTTCCTCCGCCAGAATGATTAGCTGCGCCGTGCGCCCGCCAATTATTGCGGTAACCTGATTCCCTGCCCTTGCCAGGGCCATGGCCATGGGATAGACGACAGCCGTCCCCACGCCACCGCCTATACACGTCACTCTTCCCCATCTTTCGATGTGGGTAGGGTGCCCAAGGGGGCCGGCTATATCTCTGACGTAGGAACCTATGCACATATTGACCAGTTGGTGGGTAGAATATCCTACCGCCTGGACAAAAAGGGTAATAGTGCCCTCATGCGGATCAGCAGAGGCAATGGTGAGAGGTATGCGCTCGGCTTGCGCGTCGGCATGCACGATAACGAACTGTCCAGGCTGGCGGTGGAGAGCAATGCGCGGGGCCGAAATCGTCATGCGATACAGGTTGGGTGCAATGGTTTTGTTCTCTAGAATTTTGAACATGGCCGCCTCGTCTCCAAAAGATTCTCTCATTGTTTCAGTATAGCATTGCTTCGGACAAATCCGGGGCATGGGTGCCGTGGTGACCCGGGTTCTGAATGGAGTGTCGAATTTTGAGGTGGCTGGACAAAATAGAGAGGTGAGGTATGTTTTGAGAGTTATCCCTCAACCTATTTAACAAGGAGGTTACAGTATGGGAACGCACTTTATCACGGACGATTGTATAAATTGTGGAGCCTGCGTGGATGTGTGCCCGGTGGAAGCTATCAGTGAAAAGGGCGAATTACACGTTGTCGATCAGCCCACTTGTACCGACTGTGGCGCATGCGATGAAGTCTGTCCGGTTGATGCAATCAAATGGGATTGATAGATCCCGCTTTTTGAATGCTGTTTAAATAACCGTCGTAAGTCTAGTTACGCTGTGCCCCTTGAACTCTGTTTAAGGGGCACTTTTTATAGGGCTGCTAGCAGGCGGGCTATTTGTTAAGAAAACGGCGCAGGCGTTGCAGCGCCTCCTGGATGTTGGTCATGGAATTGGCATAGGAAAAGCGCAGGTATCCTTCACTGCCTTCGCCGAAGTCGATACCGGGGGTTAGCGCGACACCGGTTTGCTCCAGAATGCTTAGAGCCAGGGCGCGTGAGTCGCTTCCGAGGTGTCTGGCATCTGCCAGGACGTAAAAGGCGCCGGTGGGGCAACTGTGCAACGGCAGGCCGAGTTCGGGCAGTGCCTCAACCAGATAACGGCGGCGTTCATCATAGATGCTGCGCATGTGCCTGACGTCTTCCTGGCACTGTTTCAGTGCCGCGATGCCTGCGACCTGGACAAAGTTTGCCGCGCAAATCAAGAAATTTTGATGCAGGCATTGAAGCGTGCGAATGCAGTCCGGCGGAACGATCAGGTAGCCGAGCCGCCAGCCGGTCATGGCATAGGCTTTTGAAAATCCGCCGAGAACAAAAGCGTTGGAGGTAAACTCCAGGGCACTGCGCTCTTCGCCTTCGTAAGTCAATCCGTGGTAAATTTCGTCGGAGATCAGAGGGGCGGGCATTTTGGCCATTTCGGCCATCCACTCGACGGGTAGGACGGAGCCGGTGGGGTTGGAGGGCGAATTGATAAGAATGCCACGCGTGCGGGGACTCAGTTTTTCACGAATATGCTCCGGGCGCGGCTGAAAGCCATCTTCAGCTCTGGTCCGTAAAAAAACAGGCGCACCTCCAGCGAAACGGATAAAGTTGGGGTAGCAGGCATACCCTGGATCGGTCAGGATAATCTCATCGCCTTCGCTTAATAACGCGGAAAATAATAGTAACATCAATGGGCTGGTGCCGGCTGAAACCAAGATGCGGGACGGTTCGACGGTAACGCCGTAACGCTGCAGATAATGGTCGGATATGGCTTGGCGGATTTCGGGCAGTCCCAGTGAATGGGTGTAGGTGGTGCTCCCGGACTCGATTGCGCGAATGGCTGCGTCGCTGATCGGTTTGGGTGTGGGCAGGTCCGGTTCGCCAAGACACAGGTATATAATATCCTGGCCAGCTGCCTCCAGTTCCTTGGCGCGTTCCATGATTTCCATGGCCAGGAACGGCTTAACGTCAAGTGCGCGGCGGGATAAGTGTATTGTCATGTTCAAAAACTCTCTTAGATTTGTTTAAGGCGTTTTGTTGGCAGCCACTGCGCGCTTGAAAGCCCAAGCTTCTATCTTTTTGATCTGCTCGGCCATTGTTATGGATAGAGGTACCGTGCGGCCAATCGCTTCCATGAGGTCCTGTTGACACATGGGGCGGTCTGTTGCCATGGCCTCAAACGAGGCATTGGCGACAGTTTGCTCTATTTCGGCGCCAGAGAATCCTTTGGCCGAATGGGCCAGCATGCTCAGGGAAAAGGTATCCAGGGGTTGATCGAGTTTTCCCAGGTGGATGCGGAAAATTTCCTCCCGTTCTTCAACTGAAGGCAGGGCTACGTAGAAAACTTCGTCAAAACGGCCTTTGCGTAAAATTTCTGCCGGCAACATTTCGATGGCGTTGGCGGTGGCTGCAACAAATACCGGATATTGTTTTTCCTGCATCCAGGTCAAAAAATAAGAAAGGACCCGGGATGCGGGGCCGCCTTCGGATTTAAAGCCTTGATTGGAAATGCCCGCTTCAATTTCATCGATCCAGAGCACGCAGGGAGATAATGCCTCCGCAGTCCTGCACGCCTGATGCAACGTGCTTTCCGGAGAGCCGAAGGTGCCGCTATAAATAGTGGCCATATCCAATCGTACAAGTGGCAGGTGCCAGCGGGCGGCTATGGCTTTGACGAATAAACTTTTCCCACATCCGCTGATGCCCATGATGAGGACGCCTTTAGGTAGGTTCCGGCCTTCGGTTAAAGTATCGCAGCCGAATACCTTTTCGCGCTTGGACAGCCACTGTTTAAGATTTTCCATGCCGCCGACCAAAGTGGAGGCTTCAGGGGTATCAACGATCTCCATGATGCCGCTCTTGCGCAAGAGCTGTTTTTTGTCAAGAAACAGGGCATCCGTCAGGTCCACCAGGGTCGTGCTTTTCGCCACCCGGCTAAGCCGCAACGCATTGTCGACATTACAAAAATCCAGACCTTGGGCCGCGGTTGTAAGGCGGTTGAGGTCATCTTCGCTGGTCACCGTTTGCTGTAATAGCGGATCACGTTGACAGCGGCTTTCAATGTAAGCGCGGAGTTCGGACCGGTCGGGGAGCGGGTGCTCAAAAATCTGCGCATGACGCTGTAGTACCAAGGGCAGAGCTGTAGAAGGTCCTAAGATAATTAATGTTTTTTGGTGTGTTTGCCGCTGACCGACAAAGTCAGCCAAGATCCTCTGCAAATAGGGGCTGTCATGCCAGAACCAGTTGAGATCCTTGAATATGAAGACACCCCGGTACTCTTGATCGAGGGCCCAGCGTAGACCGGATAGTGGTTCAATGCTGCCCTCGACATTGGGAAAGCCGGTTGTGCAAGACCAGGTCTGTGGCACCGCAACGTTTTTAAGCCCGCGTTCAATGGTTCGTGTAATAAACGCTTCGGTGCGTGCTTCATTGTCGGTTGCCAGGTATATAAGGGGGGTGCCGGCTGCAATCAGGCGAAGAAGATGGTTGGCGGTGATGCGTTCCTGCATGACGCACTCCTTTTGTGTGGGTCGTAGGTCCAAATGGAAAGACTCTGCACCTTAAACCAATTCATTGGTAAATGTCTATGCCGCGTCAACGGCTGAGGGGCAGCTGAGTTGGGAGGAGTTTCCTTGCATTATGCACCGAAATAGGCTAGTTTTCCTGCGGATACGTCACTTTGTGGCTGATTGGTGCCGACGCAGGAACTTGTTTTCGTGCTATGTGCATTTGCTCTAGTCCGAGGGCAGGTTCCTCAAAAGTGGCTTGGTTTTATTTTGGGGTCTACAGGTTTTTGTGTCTCCGCGAGGGTCTCCCGAACGGCGTCGCAGCACCCGGTTATTTTAATTCTTCCGGCAGAGCGGCCGTACAGGTTGCGATGTCCGAATTTCGCCAATGTCGAGGTTTGTCACATGCGTTACACCGAATATTTACTTCCTACTCTTAAAGAAACTCCTTCGGATGCGGAAGTCGTCAGTCATCAGTTGATGCTGCGTGCCGGGATGATTCGTAAACTCGCTGCCGGGATCTATAATTACTTGCCCTTGGGATTGCGTTCCATCCGCAAGGTTGAGAAAATCATTCGTGAGGAGATGGACCGGGCCGGTGCCATAGAACTGCTCATGCCGATGGTTGTGCCTGCCGAACTGTGGGAAGAATCGGGTCGTTGGGATCATTATGGCAAGGAGCTTCTGCGCTTTAGCGATCGCAAGGATTCCCCTTTTTGCCTTGGTCCCACCCACGAGGAAGTGATTACCGATCTGGTTCGCAATACCGTTCGTTCCTACCGGCAGTTGCCCCTTAATCTGTATCAGATTCAAGGTAAGTTTCGTGATGAAATCCGCCCCCGTTTTGGTTTGATGCGCGGGCGTGAATTTATTATGAAAGATGCTTACTCTTTTGATCTCGACGAGGCCGGCGCTGATGTGGCTTATGAGAAGATGTATCAAGCCTACCGGCGTATTTTTGAACGATGTGGTCTGAAGTTCAGGGCCGTAGAGGCCGATACGGGAAATATAGGAGGATCTTCTTCGCATGAATTTATGGTTCTTGCCGCTTCCGGCGAGGATGCTATTGTTTCATGTGGGCAATGTGAATATGCTGCCAATATCGAAAAGGCGGAGGTGGCTCTTGCGGAAAACCGGACCCCCGAGCCTGCCGCAGATATGGTCAAGGTTTCGACTCCCGGCTGTAAAAGTATTAATGATGTGTCCTCTTTTCTGGATATTTCCCCCGAGTGCGTTGTCAAGACCTTGATCGTCCAGACCGACGCCGGCGAGACTTTGGCGGTGCTGCTTCAGGGTAGTCATGAGCTCAACGATATTAAGCTCTGTCGTTTCCTCGGCTGCAATGAGGTAACTTTGGCAACGGACGAAGTGGTGAGCAAGGTAGCTGGCGTGCTCCCGGGGTATGTTGGTCCCGTCGGGTTGCCGCTTCGGATCATAGCTGACCATGCCGTTCGGGGTATGTCCGATTTTGCTGTAGGTGCCAACGAATCAGATATGCATTGCGTGGGTGTCAATCTCGGCAGGGATTTTGATGTCGAATGTTTCGCTGATTTGCGCTCCGCGGAGGCCGGGGATATCTGTCCTCGGTGTGGTGGTGTGTTGGAAATCTGGCGGGGTATCGAAGTCGGACATGTCTTTAAGCTCGGAACCAAATACTCTTCGGCCTTGAAGGCTACCGTATTGGATGACAATGGTCAGGACCGGGTCTTGTTCATGGGGTGTTACGGTATTGGCGTAGGGCGTACCGTGGCTGCGGCTATCGAACAGAATCACGACGAAAATGGCATTATCTTTCCGCTGCCGATCGCGCCCTTCCATGTGCTGGTAACGGTGGTTAATCCTCGGGAGGAAGAGGTTCTTGCCGCCGCCGAGAAAATCTACACCGAATTGCAGGATCTCGGCGTAGAGGTTTTGTTGGACGATCGTGATGAACGACCCGGCAGTAAATTCAAGGATGCCGATCTTATCGGTATTCCGCTACGTCTTACCGTGGGCGCGCGCGGATTGAAGGAGAACGCTGTTGAGTTGCAGGAGCGAGCTGCTGGTGACCGACGGATGATCCCTCTTGCGGAGGTGTCAGCTCTGGTCAGGGATATGGTTGTGACGGCCTGTGGTTTTTGAGGGGGCTGATCGCTGAATGTCAAGCCAGGTTTCGATAATAGTTGGATACTGTGAAACACAGGAAGAGGTATGAGTAAGATAAATATCGATGGCAGTGGACGTTTGGAGTTGCCGGTATCCGTCGTGAAGCAGATTGGCGCCGCATCCCTCGAACTGGTTTGTCATTCTAACGCCCATTTGCTTTTTTCGAATATTGAGAGTGGCTTTCAGTTGGCCGGCGTACTCGGTGAAATCGCCATGGTTGACGTTCTCTCGTTTTTAAATATGTTCCGCAAGACAGGTGTGATGGTTGTCAGCATGGCTGGAGGCCAGAAAGAGATTTGTTTTTTGCGGGGAGAGATTGTGGCCGCATCAAGCACATTCCCTGAGGAAGACATCTGCGGGGTGCTTTTCGAAATGGGTAAGCTCGATCAGGATCTATTGCCCAAGTATCGGCAGTTGCTCTCCAATCACGATGGCAATGGCCGCATACTTGTTGAAAAGGGCGCGATAGCACCCAAGGATCTATGGTTGGCGATGCGGCAGCAGGTGGAAGCCATTGTGTTCAACCTGTTTGGGTTGAGTCAGGGTAGTTTTTTCTTTCTCGAGCGGGAGCCGGAAAAAGAAAAAATGGTGCGCCTGGCTATGTCCACCCAGAATATGATCATGGAAGGACTGCGTCGTGTTGATGAACGTGCGCTTTTCATGCGTGTTATTCGTTCCATGGACGCCTTGCCCAAGTTGACGAATACGACGGTTGAAAATCTCACGGCCGAGGAGGAGCGTCTGTTGGCCCTGGTCGGGGCCGGAGGGCAAGATGTCCGTGGCGTCTTGAGGCGCAGTGGTATGTCGGAATTTGACGGTCTCCGGTCTCTTTACGAATTGATCAATAAAGGGGCTGTTTCCATCGAGGACGCACCTGCGACTGCCGTGGCAGGCGATCTTGGTGAGATATTGCTGGTGTTTAATGGCGCGTTGACGGCACTTTTTCGCAGGATTTCCGTAAAGAATAGTGGGTTTCTTAATGAAGTCAGTGCTTTTCTTCGTCAGATGCCTTCACCGTTTTCCTATGTATTCAAAGATGTGAGCCTTAAGGCTGATGGCACCGTTGACGGCCGTAAGGTGCTTACCAACTTGTCGGGGCTTGAAGAACAGGATAAAAAACGCCTGTTGGCTGAAGCGCTTAGCGAATTGATTTATATGGAGTGTATGGCAGCTCAGCGTGACCTTGGTCAGGCCGAGTCGGCGCGCTTGATTCAAAAAGTTCAGGAAGTGCCACGTCGTGTCAAGAAGCTCTTGATTAAAAAACAGTTTTCCGAAGGGTGATATCATGCTGGTCGAAGCTCGTAAAAGATTGATTTTTGCCCTGGATGTAGAATCTGGAGCCTCTGCAGAGGAATGGGTGCGGCGCCTGCGTGGCAAGGTTGGAGTATTTAAGATTGGCAAGCAGCTCTTTACCCGCTGTGGACCGGATGTCGTCAGGATGGTCCTGGACCAGGGCGGAGAAGTGTTTCTCGATCTGAAGTTCCACGATATTCCCAATACCGTTGCCAAAGCGGCCATTGAGGCATGTCGCCTTGGTGTTCGTATTTTTAATGTTCACGCCTTAGGTGGGCGCGCCATGATGGAGGGAGCGGCCAGGGCTGTTAATGAATACCTGACCGCGGGTGAAGGTGTGCCCCCGGTGTTGCTTGGTGTTACGATCCTGACGTCGTCCAGCGAGCAAACTTTGCGAGAGGTCGGCATCGATAGGCCGGTGGAAGAGATGGTTGTCCGTTTGGCGAAATTGGCAAAAGAGTCAGGGCTGGATGGCGTTGTCGCATCGCCGCATGAGGTAGGTTTGATTCGTCAGGCCTGCGGACGTGAGTTTACTATCGTCACCCCGGGAGTGCGTCCGTCCTTTGCTGAGACGAATGATCAGCAACGTATCATGTCTCCTGGAGAGGCTATCGCCGCAGGGGCGGATTACCTGGTGGTGGGCAGGCCGATTGCCGGAGCCGCCGATCCCGTTGGTGCTGCGCAGCGTATTGTTGAAGAGATGGCTGTGGCCCTGGAGGGGGACTGAGATTGTGGGAGCGCTTATCTATGGAATCAACTCCGTCCTTGAATCCCTCAAGGGGCGGCAGCGCAAAGCATTGGAGCTGTTGATCGATAGGAGTTCCGCGTCGCCGCGTCTTGCTGCTGTGCGTGATGAAGCAACCAGGCGCCGTGTGACGATCAGTTTGGTCAGCCGTCAGGAGTTGGATCAGCTGGCTGGAGGCGAACGTCATCAAGGGGTCGCTCTGCGCGTGGAAGAAGTTGCATCCCTTGATCTTGAAGATCTGCTTAATATATGGCGCGGCAGTGACAAAAAAGGACTTTTTCTCGTGCTCGACGGGATTACGGACCCTCACAACCTTGGCGCTTTGGCCCGTTCAGCGGAAGCTTCAGGTTGCCAGGGGATGATTCTGCCCAAAGATCGTAGCTGTTCGATCACCGCTACTGCAGAAAAGGCATCGGCGGGAGCCCTTGCACATCTTCCCGTTTGCCGGGTTACCAATATTGCGCGAACCCTCGATCTTCTCAAGCGGGAAGGTTTTTGGGTTTTCGGCCTGGCCGGAGAGTCTGGCGCGCTTAATATATTTGAAGCCGATCTGTCGGGTCATATCGTATTGGTTATTGGTGATGAGGGGAAGGGGTTGCGGGATAATGTTCGAAAACACTGCGACAATCTTCTGTCCATCCCCATGCGGGGGCAGGTTTCGTCGTTAAATGCTTCGGTGGCCGGTGGCGTAGCATTGTTTGAGGTCCTGCGACAGCAGGTTGTTTGATTTTTTCTGCGTGGTAAACTTCTTTGCAAGTGTTTGAAAGATAGACATGTTTTGCGGGTTTTTTTTATTGCGTGCTATTTGTTGAGGATAAAAGGGTTGACAGGCTATGGGAGGATGGACTATACAGTTCGCCTACCGCTGCTGAACAGTGCGGGCAAAAAAACAGCTTGCAATTTAAATCCAATAGGGTTATAAACCGCATCTGTGCCCAGGCTGGCGTAGCTCAATTGGTAGAGCAGCTGACTTGTAATCAGCAGGTTGCGGGTTCAATTCCTGTCGCCAGCTCCATCAAAAATGGGCATGGGTAGTTTGAAAATTTAACGCGTCCCCTGGAGGGGTTCCCGAGCGGCCAAAGGGAACAGACTGTAAATCTGTCGTCGTAGACTTCGGAGGTTCGAATCCTCCCCCCTCCACCAATTAAATACTTGCCGGGCGAGACTGTGGCGAGGTTGCCAGGAGGCCGAATGGCCGATGGTACTGGTTGCTTTTGCTTTAGTTGGCTCACACAATGCTTCGATTATGGAATGGCTCGATCGGGCGGGAGTAGCTCAGTTGGCTAGAGCATCAGCCTTCCAAGCTGAGGGTCGCGGGTTCGAATCCCGTTTCCCGCTCCAGATTTAGAGCGTTCGCGCGTTGCAGACAGATTGGCCCACATAGCTCAGTTGGTAGAGCGCATCCTTGGTAAGGATGAGGTCACCGGTTCAAATCCGGTTGTGGGCTCCATTTTGTGGGGCTTTCGCGTTAGGGGTTTTTGAAGTATACTTATTTTCGGTTCCCGTCAGGTCCTGGCGGTCCTAAAGACACAGACTATATCGTTAAGAGATTTCAAGAGGGAGGGTTCTCCATGTCGAAAGCTAAATTTGAAAGAACAAAACCCCATGTAAATATCGGGACCATCGGTCACGTTGACCATGGTAAGACAACTCTGACCGCAGCTATTACCAAAAATATGGCTGCTCGGGGTCTGGCCGAATTCAAGGCCTTTGATATGATTGACAACGCTCCTGAAGAGCGTGAGCGTGGTATTACTATTGCTACCGCGCACGTCGAGTATCAGACCGACAATCGTCACTATGCTCACGTTGACTGCCCTGGCCATGCTGACTATGTTAAAAACATGATCACCGGTGCCGCGCAGATGGACGGTGCTATTCTGGTTGTTTCGGCCGCTGACGGCCCGATGCCCCAGACCCGCGAGCACATCCTGTTGGCTCGCCAGGTTGGCGTTCCCGCCATGGTCGTGTTCCTGAACAAAGCCGACATGGTTGATGACGAAGAGTTGATGGAGTTGGTTGAGCTTGAAGTGCGTGAACTTCTGAGCTCGTACGATTTCCCCGGCGATGACATTCCTATTATTCCCGGCAGCGCACTTAAGGCTCTCGAGTGTGGTTGTGGCAAGCCCGAATGCGAAGCTTGCAAGCCGATCCTTGATCTGATGGATGCTGTTGACAGCTATATCCCCGAGCCCGAGCGCGACATCGACAAGCCTTTCCTTATGCCTGTCGAAGACGTCTTCTCGATTTCCGGTCGTGGTACTGTTGCAACCGGTCGTATTGAGCGCGGCGTTGTTAAGGTACAGGAAGAAGTTGAGATTGTCGGCATGAAGGCCACTGTCAAGACGACGGTTACCGGTGTTGAGATGTTCCGCAAGCTGCTTGATCAGGGTCAGGCTGGCGACAACGTTGGTCTTTTGCTGCGCGGCGTGAAGCGTGAAGATATCGAGCGTGGCCAGGTTCTGGCTAAGCCCGGCAGCATTACTCCTCACACCAAGTTCAAGGCGGAAGCCTACATTCTTACCAAGGAAGAAGGCGGTCGTCATACACCGTTTTTCAACGGCTACCGTCCTCAGTTTTACTTCCGTACGACTGACGTAACCGGTATTTGTGAACTGGCCGAAGGTACTGAAATGGTTATGCCTGGCGACAACGCCAGCATGACTGTAAACCTGATTACTCCGATTGCTATGGATAAAGAACTGCGTTTCGCTATTCGCGAGGGTGGTCGTACCGTTGGTGCTGGCGTCGTCAGCGAAGTAATCGAGTAAGTCCATATTAGGCAATTCCCTCACCTGTCTCCCGGCAGGTGAGGGTAGAGGAATCGGATATGAGTGATATCATTACCCTTGCCTGTACTGAGTGCAAGCAGAGGAACTATACGACGACAAAAAACAAGAAAACCAAGCCTGAAAGGCTTGAGTTCAGCAAGTACTGTCGTTTTTGTCGTAAGCATACCCCGCATCGTGAGACCAAGTAGTCTCATCTTTGGGGAGTGATACGGGCCGCAGGTGTCTGCGGCTTTTTACATGCAGGCCAGTAGCTCTAATGGCTAGAGCACCGGTCTCCAAAACCGGGTGTTGGGGGTTCGAGTCCCTCCTGGCCTGCCATCCTTAAAGCGAGCTCTGGGAGATTTTGTGATCAACAAGGCGATTGGATTTCTTGGCAATGTCAAGGTCGAGCTAAAGAAGGTGACCTGGCCAGGCAAGAGAGATGCTTATGGGTCTACTCTCGCGGTCATCGTGCTTGTTCTTGGAGTCACAGTTTTTCTGTGGTGCGTGGACTGGTTGCTTTCTTCCGCCATTGGGGTTCTTCTCCGGGGCTAGGCGAAAAGATAATAAAGTATGTCAATGAAGTGGTACGGGGTTCATACATATTCCGGATTCGAAAACAAGGTCAAATTGGCCTTGGAAGAGAGGATTCGCCAGCTTGGAGTCGAAGATCTGTTTGGAGAGGTGCTGATCCCTTCCGAAACGGTTGTCGAGATGAAGAATGGCGAGCGCAAGACTTCTACTCGGAAGTTTTTCCCGGGGTATATCCTTGTGCAAATGGAGCTTAGTAACGAAACCTGGCACGTGGTTAAGAATACGCCCAAGGTGACAGGTTTTGTCGGTGGTGGGGCGGCTCCGCCGCCAATTCCGGATGAGGACGTAGCCAAGATTTCAGCACGGATGGTTGAAGATGTTGAGCGGCCCAAGCCCAAAGTGGCTTTTGAGGTTGGTGAAACGGTTCGTGTTGTTGATGGTCCCTTCCTGAACTTCACCGGTGTTGTTGAGGATGTCAAGCCCGATAAGGGTAAGCTGAAGGTTATGGTCAGTATCTTTGGCCGGGTTACTCCAGTCGAGCTCGAGTTCATCCAAGTTGAAAAAACCAGCTGATGCTGGCTATATGAAGGTAAAAGTTCAAGGAGAAGCTCATGGCCAAAAAGGTTGTTGGAATGATAAAATTGCAGATTCCTGCCGGCAAAGCCAATCCTTCGCCGCCGGTCGGCCCCGCGCTGGGACAGCATGGGGTCAACATAATGGAATTTTGCAAGGCTTTTAATGCCAAAACGCAAGGGCAGGACGGGATGATTATTCCCGTGGTTATCACTGTTTTTGCTGACCGTTCTTTTAGTTTTATCACCAAAACGCCTCCTGCTGCGATTTTGCTGATGAAAGCGGCCAAGATCCCCAAGGGGTCTCCGGTGCCTAACAAGGACAAAGTCGGTAAGGTGACCAAGGCGCAGGTGCGCGAAATTGCAGAACTGAAAATGCCCGATCTTAATGCATTCGACATTGAGGCCGCGGTCCGTACTATTGAGGGTACGGCTCGAAGCATGGGGCTCGAAATCGTATAAATTCTGGCAGGATCTGGAGTACGCCAATGTCCATAGGAAAACTGCAGAAGCAAGCCAAGGAAAAAGTTGATCGTTCGATAATGTACCCCGTTAGCGAAGCGCTCACCTTGGTAAAGGAGGCTGCACACGCCAAGTTCGACGAAACCGTCGAGCTCACTGTTCGTCTTGGGGTTGACCCCCGTAAGGCCGATCAGATGGTTCGTGGAGCCGTGGTGTTGCCTAACGGCCTCGGTAAGGAAGTCAGGGTTCTTGTTTTCGCCAAAGGTGAAAAGGCTATTGAGGCACGTGATGCCGGTGCCGATTACGTTGGCGGGGATGATCTGGTCGCAAAGATTCAAGAGGGCTGGTTCGAATTTGATACCGCCATTGCGACTCCCGATATGATGGGAACCGTTGGCAAGATCGGTCGGTTGCTTGGTCCTCGCGGACTCATGCCCAACCCCAAGGTCGGCACCGTGACTTTCGAGGTCGGTAAAGCTACCAGCGAAGCTAAGTCCGGTAAAGTTGAGTACCGGGTCGAGAAGGCCGGGATTGTTCATGCTCCTGTTGGCAAAGTCTCTTTCGAAGCCGACAAGTTGCAAGAAAATCTGGTCGCTCTGGTTGACGCACTGATCAAAGCGAAGCCTGCTACCTCCAAAGGCACTTATCTCAGAAAGATAAGCCTTTGTAGCACAATGGGTCCTGGTGTCAATGTTGACATCCCCACTGTTCAGGCTCTTGTAAAATAATTACTCGAATTTTGGTTAACAACTAGCCGACCAATGCAAACGTGCGGGTCGGCCAGTTGTGTCTGAAGTCCAGGTCAAAGACAGCAGGTACCCAGGGTTTAATGGTGTAACCGCCTGCCGAGGCCGGAGCAAAGGGAAGCGCAAGCCTCCTTCTGTGGCCGTTGACTGGCAAATGGACCTTTTTGGTGTCCAAAAAATATCACAGAAAGGAGGAGAGACCATGAAAAAAGAAGGAAAATCACAGGTTGTATCGGAAATAGCGCAGAAACTGAGTTCTTGTCAGGCGGCGTTTTTGGCTGACTACCGTGGGCTGACCGTAGAGCAGGTTAACACTCTTCGCGGCGAGTTGAAAAAGGTCGGCGTTGAGTACCGTGTTGTAAAAAACACCTTGCTGCGTTTGGCTGCCAAAGACACCGATGTTGAATGTCTTTCGGAGTATCTGCAGGGTCCTAATGCCATTGCATTGGCTGAAGGTGATCCTGTCGGTCCGGCCAAGGTGTTGACGGAATTTGCCAAAAGCAACAAGGCTTTTGAATTAAGAGCCGCGCAGCTGAATGGTAAATTGTTGACCCTGGAAGATGTTCAGGCTCTCGCTGAATTGCCGAGCAAGGAGGTATTGCTTGGTAAAATGCTCGGATCGCTCAATGCTCCGGTCAGCAATTTTGTTGGTGTGCTTGCAGCTGTTCCTCGTACCTTTGTACAGGTACTCGCAGCTATTCAGCAGCAAAAAGAGGGTTGATGCTTTTTGTATCGCAACTCTATAAAACTTAATAGACAGTTTAAAATACGGAGGTTATCCTACCATGTCTGACATCACTAAAGAGCAAGTTGTTTCCTTTATCGAAAATATGAGCGTTCTGGAACTGGCTGAGCTGGTTAAGGAACTGGAAGAAAAATTCGGCGTGTCTGCTGCTGCTCCCGTGGCTGTTGCCGCTGCTCCCGTAGCTGCCGCTGCCGCTGTTGAAGAAAAAGACGAGTTTGACGTCATCCTTGCCAATGCCGGCGACAAAAAGATCAACGTCATCAAGGTTGTTCGCGCAGTTACCGGTCTCGGCCTGAAAGAAGCCAAAGACCTGGTTGACGGTGCTCCTCAGACCGTCAAGGAAGCTATGCCTAAGGCTGAAGCTGAAGAGCTCAAAAAACAGCTCGTTGAAGCTGGCGCCACTGTTGAACTGAAATAGTATATTTTGCATATTTAACACCTTAGCCAAGGCTGCGGTATGCGGCCTTGGCTATTCTGCTTTCGTTAGCTTCCCCTAGCTAAAGGAGAAACCATGGCTTATTCGGTTGCGAATAACCAGCTTCTTAGGAAACATTTTAGCACGATCAAGGGCATTATCGAGATTCCCAACCTGATCGATATTCAGAAAAATTCGTACAAGCGTTTCCTGCAAGCAGGGCTTCCTCCTTCTGCTCGGAAAAATATCGGGCTTGAAGCGGTTTTTCGCTCGGTTTTCCCTATTCGTGATTTCAGCGAGACTTGTTCTCTGGATTACGTTTCATTCTCTTTGGGAACTCCCAAGTACGACGTCGGTGAATGCCATCAACGCGGGATGACTTTTGCAGCTCCCGTCAAGGTATGCGTACGTCTGGTGTCGTGGGATGTCGATAAGGAATCCGGTGTTCAGGCGATTCGCGATATAAAAGAGCAGGAAGTCTATTTTGGTGAAATCCCGTTAATGACTGAAAACGGGACGTTTATCATCAATGGTACGGAACGTGTTATCGTTAGCCAGTTGCATCGTTCACCTGGTGTTTTCTTTGATCATGATAAAGGCAAGACCCATTCGAGTGGTAAGGTTCTTTATAATGCGCGGGTAATTCCTTATCGTGGTTCGTGGCTTGACTTTGATTTTGATCACAAGGACATTCTTTATGTCCGTATCGATCGCAGGCGCAAGTTGCCTGCAACTGTTTTACTGAAGGCTCTGGGATATAGCACCGAGGAATTGCTCAACTATTATTATCAGGTGCAAACAATTGTTCTTGATGGTGAATCCTATAAAAAAAGAGTCAACCTTGACCTTCTTACGGGTCAACGCGCGTCCTCCGATGTTGTCGGAAATGACGGCGAAGTCATTGTTAAGGCTAATCGTAAGTTTACCAAGGCTGCTATCCGTAAACTTGCAGATAGTAATATAGAATATATTCCGGTATCTGAAGAAGAGGTTCTCGGTAAGGTTGCCTCGACAGATATTGTTGATGTAACTACCGGCGAAGTCATTGTTGAATGCAACGAAGAAATTACCGCCGGTAAGCTCGAAGAATTGCGCACCCGTGGCATCGTTGAATTCAATATTTTATTTATTGACCATCTTCATGTCGGTTCCTACCTGCGGGATACGCTGTTGCTCGATCGGATGGCGACTCCTGAAGATGCCCGTATAGAAATCTATCGCCGTTTGCGTCCTGGCGATCCGCCGACCATCAAGAGTGCCAATGCTCTTTTTGAAAGCTTGTTCTTTAATCCTGAAAGGTATGATCTTTCAGTCGTAGGCCGAATCAAGCTTAACTATAAGCTCGGTCTTGATATGCCCGAGGATCAGACCACCCTTGCAAAGGAAGATATCCTTGAGGTGGTTCGTTACCTGATAGGGTTGCGTGATGGGCGAGGGACAATCGATGATATCGACCATCTCGGAAACCGGCGTGTTCGCGCTGTCGGCGAGTTGCTCGAAAATCAATACCGGGTCGGCCTGGTTCGCATGGAAAGGGCCATCAAGGAAAGAATGAGTTTGCAGGAAGTGGACAGCTTGATGCCCCACGACCTGATCAATTCCAAGCCTGTTTCTGCTGTTGTTAAAGAGTTTTTCGGATCTTCGCAGCTGTCGCAGTTTATGGATCAGACCAACCCTCTTTCCGAAATTACCCATAAACGGCGTTTGTCTGCCTTGGGACCCGGTGGCCTTACGCGAGAGCGGGCCGGTTTCGAGGTCCGTGACGTTCACCCCACCCATTACGGTCGGGTATGTC
>DIKU01000112.1:0-2077 GCA_002424645.1 Pelobacter sp. UBA5610
GGCACCGTGTTCGATGAGTTGTGCTTGCAGAAAGTATTCGATATCGACCAGTCCGCCTTCACTGAGTTTGAGATTGATCATGCCGCTGTCGACCAGTTCCGCATCCTGTCTTTTACGCAGATGCAACAGGTTGGCATAGTCGATGGGCCGCCCGGAAAAGACGAAGGCATCGCGGGCTTCCATGATCTGGGCGAGCAAGGTTGCATCGCCGGCTACGGGGCGCAGTTTAACCATCGCCAGTCGTTCAAACTGTTCGGCCTGACTGTCGACCGCATAGTAGTTTTTAAAGGCCGGCAACGAACTGGCCAGGGTGCCTTTGTTGCCAAACGGTCGCAGGCGCAGGTCAATTTCAAAAATACCTTCCTTGCGGGATTTGAGAGCCTTGAGGAAAATCCGGACAAACTCTTCAAAATAGCGGCTGTTTTCTACGCAGCGCTGTCCGTCTGTAACGCCCTGTCCCTGGTAGATAAAGAGCAGCTCCAGGTCGGAGGCAAAGCCCATTTCCGACCCTCCGTATTTACCCGCCGCAAGGATGCCCCACTTGCATGGTTGTTCGTTTATCTTTGGCTGACCGAAGCGGGAGGAGGCTTCCGCATGACAGATCTCGGCCGTCTGTGTCACGATGACGTCGGTCAGGGTGGTCAATTCGCGCGCAAACGCGACGTCGCCAATGGTGCGGGTGATATGGCGCAAATCGATGCGGAACATCTCCCGGTCTTTGAAATCGTTGAGGATTTTGACCCTCTGCTCATGGCTTTCGGCAGGAGCCAGTTCCGTGCGCAACATGTCGGACCATTGACGGTGGTCGAGGTTCTTTTCGATTTCGGCGCGGTTGCGTATCAGAGGGAAGAGGTTTTCATGCTGCATGCGCAGAAAATCCTCCCATAGAAAACGGCTGACCCCCATCAGGCTGGCGAGGGTTTGCATGGTCTGGGTCGACTGAATGCTGGTGAAATCCGCCGCCCGCTGCGGATCTTCCAGCAGACGCGAGGCAAGATCCCGAAATTGCCTGATCGCTTGACCCGGATTTGGACAGTGGGGCAACAGGTAGGCGAATTGCTTGATCAGGGCGCAGGCAAAACGCAGTTCCTGCAATTTATCCTTATCGACGATCTTGCGACCGTGGAGGTCGCGGATCCAGAAGGTGTCGTGGACGTCGCCGCCTTCGGTCCTTATGCGGGCCTGCTGGATATTGATTTCCAGCAGGGCCAGGGCGTTGGCAAAGGCGAACAGAAACCCGGGGATGTCCTGGGAGGTGATACGTACTACCGTGTCCGTGTCGGATACGGTATTGTCGATGGCGATATTCACCGGTAACAGTTGCTCTCCCGATGGTGCGGTGGTTTCAACGGCCTTGGCCACAACGTCGATAAGGTTATCGCGGACGGCATCGATGCCGTTTTTGGCCATCTCCCGGTTGGTGGCTGTTAATTCCTCGAACAGCGCGGCAAGGGTGCCCTCCGGGTCTTGCGCGCCGGCCAGATTTACGGTGAAGATATCCATGATTCTGGACAGTTTCGGCATTGCTGCCGGAAACCCGTTTTTGAATAACGATTCAGGCGCGGCCCAAATGTCGGCGCTCATGATATTGGCGCCATAGGCGGTCAGCAGACCCGCGACCACTGACAACAGGCCTTCCTTGTCGGTGGTTGCCAGGGCGATTTGCCATACCTCCGGGGAGATTCTTTCCTTATGCAGACAAATATCGTCCGGAGCCGTTACCTGATCCAGCATGGGGCTTAGCTTTTCAAAAACATCGGTGTCCTGCGGCAGATACAATGTCATACTCATTCCTTTTGGCCTGGCTGTCATAACATTTCAGGCTGTCATCGCCGTTAGCGAAAGATCAACTGTATCGCGATGTTGTTTTAAGGACTACTATACCAGTATTGAATTCTTAAGAAAACTTGTCAGGAGGTTTTTCATGGAAGAGCATTTTGACGGCCGCGTGGCTCTGGTTACCGGCGGTGCGCAAGGCATCGGCAAGGCTATTACCTGTGCTTTGCTGGCGGCGGGCATGCGGGTGGCCGTTGCCGATCGGGATGCTGAAGCTTGCCAGCAGATTGTGCGGGAACAT
>DIKU01000112.1:2240-4305 GCA_002424645.1 Pelobacter sp. UBA5610
CTGACCGGCACCTTTCTTTGCAGTAAACACGCGGTCACGGCTTTACGTCGGAGCGGGGGCGCCATCGTCAACATCGCTTCGACCCGCGCTCTGCAATCCGAGCCGAACGGTGAGGCCTATGCTGCGAGCAAAGGGGGCGTTGTCGCCTTGACCCACGCCATGGCCAACAGTCTGGGACCGGAGATTCGCGTCAACTGTATCAGCCCCGGTTGGATCGCCGTCGACGCATGGCAGAAGTCCGGCAAGTGCAAAACCCCCGGGTTGCGCCCCGAAGATCACGCCCAGCACCCGGCGGGCCGGGTCGGACACCCTGGAGATATTGCTGAAATGGTGGTTTTCTTGATTTCTGCCCGCGCCGGGTTTATCACCGGACAGAATTTTATCGTCGATGGTGGCATGACCCGGAAGATGATTTACGCTGAATAGTTCATCCCACGCAGGCCACTGGTGTCAGTCGTGATTCTGTTCGGGGATGCCCGCTTCACAGGGGGTGCCCGTCTGGCAGAGGCCGCAGCCGGGCGCTTTGATGCCATACTGTTCGGTGAAGGCTTTGCTGATGGTTTTGTAGGCGTAATCCAGACATTTACCTTTATCGTGGCCTTGCGTTGAAAAGGCACCCACGGGACACCGGGCAATGCATTTTCCGCAATGGCCTTCCCGGAAAAACAAGCAATACTCCCGGGGTGTGTCATACGGACGCGGGGTAGGCGGCAGATCGAGATCGGTGATGATGCTGCCGCAGCGATGCGCCATGCCCCTGGAAGTGATCAGGCCACCGTTGAGGCTGAAGGTGCCCAAGCCGGCCGCATAGGCTGCATGACGCTCCGACCAGGTGGAGGCCAGACCTGCAACGGGATCATCGACAGGTTGCCAGATTTCGGAAAGAAGCGGCGAGATGGCCTGACAGTCTCTGGATATGAGATAGCTGGTCATGTGGTGTCGTAAAAGATTGTTGAAGGTTTCGCCATGCTCCCTTGTAAGCGCCCACTCCAGCGAAGGTATCCTTGTTTGCCGTCGGTTGCTCAGCCGGGTCGTTTCGCTGATGGGTAACACCCAGCAGATAACCGATCCACCGAAAGAGAGGTCGGTTCCCCAGCATTGTTGCATGATTTCGCCGGGAGTGAGGTGAAAGTCGCCGATGATGCGCTTATAGGCGCTAAAAAGAGGGTCGTCGGCGCGCGCAAAGCCAATAATCGGCGCCTCGAAAAAAGGCATTTCCGTGCCCGCAAAGCGGTTGGCCGGGCTGTTAAGGACAAATTGGCGAATTTCATGAAGGATCAGCGCTTCCAAGGGGAATCCTCGCCATGGCTAAAGACTGTTCTACCGATTTCGATCACACCGCAGCAATGAACAGTAACAATCATACCTTCGCAACCGCAACGCGTCACCCCATAAATTGATTTTTTTGCAGGTGGGCGGGGGCGGCTTAGTTTAACGGGTTATTTGACTTTTAATGAGTTATACTGTAACGGCCAGGTGAACAACCATCGATTTTGAAAGGGGACTCCATGAAAAGAATCCTGGTCTTTTTGCTCGGGGTTATAGCGGTGATCTATCTGCTTAATCCCGGAGCCGGTCTTTTTGAATTGCTGCCCGACAGTCTGCCGTTCATCGGCAATCTGGATGAAGCGGCAGCTGTCGGGTTGCTGCTCATGTGCCTGAAATATTTCGGTTTCGATCTGGCGGATATCTTCCGCAGGGATAAGAAGTCAGGTAAATGAACCGAACGGCGTTCACAGTCTTTTGCGCTGCTAAAAAATAACTGACCCGGCTTTGGTTTTTGTATACGATGTGCCGTATACGTTTTGTTCGAGTACATGCAAACTAGGAGGCGATCACCATGATGAGGCCCATTGAGACATCCTTCACCAAGATTCTTTCCCTCTCCAGCGATGAGGCGCTAAAACGACGCTTCATGATCCTTGACGAACCGATCCAGGCCAATATGCGATTCGGATTGTTGTTGGAGGTTCTGGATAAAGTGGCGGAAGAAGCCGCTCTGAGTTACGTCAACCGTTTCTTTCCCGATGCCCGGGTGGTCACGGCAGCCATCGACAATATCGTT
>DIKU01000081.1:0-1190 GCA_002424645.1 Pelobacter sp. UBA5610
CGACACTCCCAGAGGCCAAGCACGTTTCACACGTATCTACATGTAGCACTGCCACGCCCGGAGCACAAGCAAAAAGCCCTGATTTATCAGGGCTTTTTGTAATGGTGGAGGTGGCGGGAATCGAACCCGCGTCCGAAAATCTTTCACATAAGGCTTCTACATGCGTAGTCGGTGTTTTAAATTTAACCGGATACAACTCCCATCGACAGGATGTGTATCAAGCGAGTTTACTTAAGTTTCGCTCTTGCGCCGCAAACACTCGCTCAAGCTAGCCCACTAAATTGACGTCTTAAAGCCCCGCGCAGGCGAAGAGACCCAAGACGAAGCAGCAATTAAGCTGCTAATGCGTACGAAACGTCAGTATCGGCGTTTGTATTGTTGCCAGTTTTTTAACGAGGCCAACTGGCGTCCCCGGCATGCCACCTTCGCTTCCAATCCCCGTCGAAACCGTGTCACCCCCATATAGTGTTTAATTCAGAACTGAGTAACAGCCACTGAGAATTTTGATTTTTTGAACAACTGCATTATCGCACGACTGGGCGAAAAAGCCAAGTGATATAAAGGTTTAATGGCGATCGCGCAGAGCGCGGGCCATTTCGCGATCGGCTTCCTTGCCCTTGAGGGTTTCGCGTTTGTCGTGCAGCTTTTTACCCTTGGCCACGCCTATCTCAAGCTTGACCTTCCCATCTTTGAAATAGAGCTTGGTCGGTACCAGGGACAGTCCCTTTTCATCGACCTTGCGGGCCAACTTTTCAAGCTCGGCGCGATGCACCAGCAGCTTGCGCACCCTGGTCGGATCGGGGTTTTCGCGATTCCCGAATTCGTAGGGGCTGATATGCAGATTATTGACGTACAGCTCCCCGCCCATGATGCGGCAGAAGGCGTCCTTGAGATTGGCTTTGCCCAAACGCAGCGATTTGACTTCGGTGCCGAGCAGTACCATACCGGCCTCCAGGACTTCGTCGATAAAGTAGTCGTGGTAGGCTTTTTTATTGTTTGCAATAATTTTAATACCCATGTTGTTCTTCGCTGCACTCCTCACCGGGAAGTATTTCTATGATTTCCGGCATAAACGTACCATGCGGTATGGCGCGGCTTCCAATCCGGATGATAAAAAAGGATCCGACCATGAAGGTTACACCAAGTATGGCCGCCAACAGGTTGGGATCGATACGCAGAGAAAAAAAAGC
>DIKU01000081.1:1236-13212 GCA_002424645.1 Pelobacter sp. UBA5610
GCGAGCAAAAACTGGCCTGCCCGGCTGGCCAGTCGGACTTTGTCTCCCACGGTGGCACCGAGCACGTTGTGCGTTTCGACCAGCATGGAACGTCCATCGTCGCCGACATGGCATATCCCCATGGCTGCGCATCCGGAGCAAAAGGTGCTTTTGCGGCACAAAACCATGGCCACATGGCGTCCTTGAAGCTCAACGACGGTTCCTGTTTCCTGCATCATGGCGAAATTCCCCTGGCACGCCCCCTGGCAATAAAACGGAGGCGTCTACAGATCTTCCCCAGCTTGCGGAAAATAACTTGCGGCACTGCCTGCTACGGGAATGCCCTTGAGTCGATCCGGGGGCGATACCATACCGCCCGAAACAATCAGCTTGAAGGCTTCCTCGACCGACATGGTAAGGACCGTGGCATCCTCTTCTGGCACGAGGATGTAATAGCCTGAGGTCGGATTCGGGGTCGTCGGCACAAACACATTGATAACCCGGCGATCCGTTATGCGCTGGAGCTCTCCTTCGCTGACGCCGGTGACGAAACCGATCGACCAGATCCCCATGCGGGGATACTGAATAAGCACGACCTTGCGAAACCCCTGCCTGTCGCTGCTGAGCACCGTGTCGGCCAACTGCTTGAACAGGGTGTAAATACCTTTCACAAGGGGAATGCGGTAAACCAGATCCTCGGAAGCCTTGACCAGTTTGTTGCCAAAATAGTTGGTGGCCAGCATGCCGGCTAAAAGAATCAATAAAAGCGTCAGCACAACGCCGATACCGGGCAAGGAAAACCCTAACAGTTGCTCCGGTTGCCACTTCAGGGGAAGCATGCGTACCAGAATCCCATCCATAAAGCCGACGATCCAGCGCACCACGATGATGGTCAACCAGACCGGCACCAGTACCAGCAAGCCGGTAAAAAAATAACGCCGGACCTTTTTGCGCAAAAACCGTTTCAGCACGGATGCACGAGACATGCAGATGCCCCTTATTGGTAATAATTACATGAGGGTACGATTATAAAGAGGCGCTTGAAGGATTGCAAGGCTTCCCGTCGAGGTACAGAGCTTTGACGTCACCGGTGCGACCGGCAGAACACAAAAAGTCTTCCAGCTGCCCTGCCCGGGGTAGATGTGACGGCTGCAACACCTGGAAATGGGCACCGTAACCGGGAGCAAGTCCGCCCATTTCTCCGGCGAGACCGAGTGCGCGCGCGCCCTCATAGGTGGCCATGTTAAGCAGAGTCCCGGGATCGAGAGCGTCACCAAAACATTGCCGGGCAAATGCCACCTCATCCCACAGAGACAAACTGTCACAACTGGCCATGCTGTCGGTACCGAGAACCAACGGCACCCCGGCCGTCCGGTAGTCTGCCACCGGGGCGTTGCCTATACCGATGCGATGATTGGAGCGTGGGCAGAGTACCACATACACGCCACGACCTGCGATGGTAGCGATATCACGCGAAGACACCTGAACACCGTGTACCAGCAAATCACCCGGTCTTAGAATATCATGCTGGTTCAACAAACCAACCGGCGACACACCTCTTGCCGGAGGGATCCGCCCCCCCCACCCCACCTGGGGATAAAGTCGCTCGGCAAACGGCCCGCAGCCATCGCGCACCAACGTCGTTTCTTCGGGTGATTCGGCAACATGAATCGACTGGACGAGACCCAACCGTGAGCCCAGCATGGAAAGCTGCTGCAAAAACTCCAGCGTCAGCGTGTATATGGAGTGCGGCGCCAGGCCGTACGCCATGGCACCGGGGGCTTTATCGACAAGGATCTTGTGCAGAATATCGAAAGTTTGTCGATTCAGATCGGCATCGGTACCCAGGGCTTCGAGAAACAATCGCCCCCGCAAGGGACAGTTTTCATAGGCATTACGAGCGGATAAGCGCGATACGATGTCACCGACGGCCCCGGTTCCGCATCGTAGCAGTCGTCGTATTCCGTCGTGGAGCGAAAAGCCGAACTCTTCCTGCGGCACCCCTCGCAAAACGCCGATCAAATGCAACAGCCAGTCCGTAAAACTGGCGTATTCACGTTCAGCGGCGAATGCATCCCAATACGGAAGGTGGGTCAATTCCAGGTGGGTATGTGCGTTGGCCATGGGCGGCAGCAATACGGCATCGCCAAAATCAACAACATTCTCGGAGTCACCCTGCCCGAGAATACTGCCGGCTTCGCCTACATCGACAATCCGCCCGTCACGAACGCGTAAGGCCCCGTTTTCGATGCATGGCCCTACGATGGGTAGCAGGTATCTTGCCCGGAAAATCACTGTCCCGGCAACCGCCATGGGAAGATCCCTCAGATAGCGGAGCGCAGGCTGCCCTGGCCGGGGGTTTCGGTTTTCTGTGCAGTTGGCTCGTTCTTTTCGTCGACGAACACCAGTTTCGGCTCGTAGGCGGCAGCCTTGTCGGCATCGATATCCACCCAACTTGCGATGATGACCTTGTCTCCCCGGGAAACCATCCGCGCGGCAGCGCCGTTGATACAAATCACACCGCTACCCGGTTGCCCTGCTATGGCATACGTCTGAAAACGGGTACCGAAAGTGACGTTCCAGATATCAACCGCTTCGTAGGGAAGGATATCGGCAAGCTTTAACAACTCGGAGTCGATGGTGACGCTGCCTTCATAGTCGAGATCTGCCCCGGTAACCGTGGCGCGATGAATTTTGGATTTGAGCATTTTCCGTTTCATGGATATGTCAAACCTCCTCAAAAAGATAGTTATTGTCGATTAATCGCGTTTTGCCGATGCGTACTGCCAGCAGCAGAACAGAATTCTCATCCACACGGTCGACATTTTCAAGGGTATCGCCGTCGCAGATTTTCACATAGTCGATCTGGGCGTCCGGTTCGCGTCCAATACGTTCACGTACCAGGCCAATCAGACGCCTGGAATGGCTTTCGCCATGACGCGCGGCGGTGCGAGCCTGACGCAAAGCGTCAACCAGGGCCAGAGCCTGTTTGCGTTCTTCCGCAGATAGAAATATGTTGCGCGAACTCATGGCCAGGCCGTCACGCTCGCGTACCGTCGGCATGCCGACGACTTCGATGGGCAAATTGAGGTCACTGACCATGCGGCGCAAAACGGTCAATTGCTGAAAGTCTTTACGTCCAAAAAGCGCCATGTGAGGCTGAACGATATTGAAGAGCTTGCAAACCACCGTCGTCACCCCCCGGAAATGTCCCGGACGACTTTCCCCGCAAAGAGTTTTGGTCAAACCTTCAACGTTGACGTAGGTTTTATATCCGTTCGGGTACATCGATTCGGCACCGGGATGAAACAGGATGTCGACGCCGGCTTCAGCGGCCAATTCGGCATCGCGCTTCAAATCCCTTGGATACGACGCAAAATCCTCTTTGGGACCAAACTGAGTCGGATTGACAAAGATGGAAGCAACCAGCAAATCACCGTGCTTGCGTCCTTCGCGCATGAGGGAGAGATGCCCTTCATGCAGACAACCCATGGTCGGCACCATCACGATGCGTTTGCCGTCCCGACGAGCTTCAAGACAGCGGTTCTGAATAACTTCGATATCGTTGATAATTTCCATGGTATTGCAGAAAAACTCCGTATCAGGAAAAGCTGTGCTCTGGACCGGGAAAAGCTCCACTCTTCACCTCACCGATATAATCCTTAACCCCCTTGCGGATGACGGAGGCCACATCGGCGTATCGCTTGACGAATTTGGGTGAATATTTTTCACACAGGCTGAGAATATCGTGGATCACCAGCACTTGACCGTCGCAGTCAACACCTGCACCGATGCCGATAGTGGGTATATCCAGGGAGGCGGTAATTTGACCGGCGAGTCCCGCCGGTATGCCTTCGAGCACAATGGCGCACGCTCCGGCGTCCTGCACAGCCCGTGCGTCCTTCAACAGCTGCCGAGCCTGCTGATCGTGTTTGCCCTGGACGCGGTAACCACCCATGCGGTGGATAGACTGGGGGGTCAACCCGATATGCCCTACGACAGGAATATCCATATCGACAATGGCACGAATGATATCGGCGATATGTTCACCACCTTCGAGCTTTACCGCCTGAGCACAGCCCTCCTTGACAAGACGACCGGCATTAAGGCGCGCCTCCCGCAGGTCCACCTGGTAGGATAAAAAAGGCATATCCGCTACCAGAAAAGCTTGACCAAGCCCCCTGGCAACAGATCGGCAATGGTAAATCATTTCATCCATGGTGACCGGCAGGGTATGATCGTAACCGGCCACTACCGGGCCAACGGAATCACCTACCAGCACCATATCGATGCCTTCAAGGTCCATCAGGCGGGCAAAGGGATAATCGTAGGCCGTCAGCATGGCGATTTTTTCGCCTTGTGCCTTCATGCGCTGGATATCGAGCACCGTTTTGCGATTTTGCATGCGCACTCTCCGTCATCCACCCGGACAATAGGATCGAGGCAAAAAAAAAGCCCTTCGGACGCCGTCCGAAAGACCTGTGCCTGTACAGTGAAGGAGGGCACTCCCCCACTCTTGGTACAACTGCCTTCCGTCCCGGTCCGATGGATCCAGGCGGTATGAAACTTTTGTTGAAAGGAAAAGGACTTATAAGCTCCGGCACATTGTTCCGGGCCTGTCTCTAATCTCACTCAGGAAAACACAAATACCATACCCTAGGAATATTGTCCAGATTTTTCCCGATCACTGCCGCCGAGTAGCGATTCAAGCGTCGCCATGACAACGACAAAAGGATGATAATCGGCCGGGATACTTCCTTGCAAGCGGGCCTGCTGGTCGCGCAATACGCGCATGCGGGAACCGCGCATGGACAAATAACGCTGACAATCACCATCGGATTCACGCCACACGGCCAGCGCCACCTCGAACCCAAGTGAACCGAACTTGCTATGCAAACTCTGCCAGGCCAGTCTATCCCAGCGTTCCAATGACTGTACCTGGGCAAGGCTTTCGATGATGACGGGCAGTCCGAGTTGCTGTTTAACCGTGGACAACAACTCCGTCATGGTCAACAGATCCTCCCCGGTCAAAAGCGCCAGATTGGCCACCGGCAAGAAATCCTCCAGATAGGTTAAAGCGACGCATTTTTTTGCTGAAAACTCGTCAAAGCCATGCTGCGAGAGCGCAAAGGCCCGGTCGGACAGTGATTGCCTGATATTCTCCGGGAGGACTTTATCGAGAATGGCCAGATAGCTGCTGACATCCCTCTGGAATGCTTCCACCACAGAGTTTTGCAGGGGAATAGACAAATTACGCACCAAGGCCCAGCGACACATTTCCTCCAATGTCTTTTCGAGACGCAGCAACCATTGCAACTGGCGCTCTGCCGGCCAGTGATTGGCATCATCCGTCATCATGCGACGGATCCCGGCCCCACCGAGGACTTCATCGAAAAGCATGTAAAGTGCCGCGACCTCGGATAACTCGGCACCGGTCTGACGACACAATCGGCCGCACATGGCGCTGCCCGCCTGATTAATAACGCGGTTGGTCATAACCGTCGCCGCGATCTCCCTGGCCAGGGGGTGCGACGCAAAAGTATGTCCGAACCTTTCAACCAGTTGCACAGGGAAATATTCGCGCAGGCAACCTTGCCCGAAATAGGAATCGGGCAAATCACTCTGCAACAGGGCATGGTACATCTGCATTTTGCTGTGAGCCATCAAAACAGCCAGTTCCGGTCGCGCAAGAGCTCGCTCGGGACGGGCCATGGTTTGTTTAAGGTTAGGGAGATCCTGCGCTGCCGGATCGAGATATCCGGCGTTGGCAAGGCTTTCCATCTGCGCAAAAAAGGACTCCAACCTGTCGACGCAACGTGCCCGATCCAGACTCAGGCAAAGCCCTTGCTTGCCGCAATCGTCCAGCACCGCCTGGCAGATTTCTTCGCCCAAGGCCTCAAGCATGCGATCGCGCTCTTCCAGGGTAGGGAGCTGACCGGCATCGATAAGTTGACGCATAAGGATTTTGAGATTAACCTCGCGATCGGAACAGGCAACCCCGCCTGCGTTGTCCACGGCGTCAACGTTAATGCGACCACCGCAGAGACTGTATTCAACGCGGGCTCGCTGGGTAAAGCCCAGATTCCCTCCCTCCCCCACCACCTTGACCTTCAACTGTCTGGCATCGATGCGCACATTGTCGTTAGACCTGTCGCCAACCTGCTGGTGTGTTTCTCCATCTGCCTTGAAATAGGTGCCAATACCACCGTTCCATAAAAGATCGGCCGGTGCCGTCAGAATCATTCGCACCAGACCCGGACCGTCGGTGGATCGCTGGCGTGTACCCAACCAGCTACGAACCTCGGCAGAGAGGGGAATATCCTTGGCATCCCTGGGGAAAACACCCCCTCCGTCCGAGATCAGATGTGGCGCATAATCGGCCCAGCTTGAACGAGGCAGATCAAACAGGCGTTTCCGCTCGTTAAACGAAAGGATCGGATCAGGGTCAGGATCGAGAAAAATATGCCGATGATCGAAGGCTGCCAGCAAGCGCAGATTGTCGGACTGCAGCAAACCGTTACCAAAAACATCCCCGCTCATGTCCCCGATACCGATAACCGTCAAACTATTATTTGCATAGGTGGCATCGATTTCGCGTAAATGCCTTTTCACGCTAACCCACGCACCGCGCGCTGTAATACCAAGCTTTTTATGATCGTAACCGTGAGAACCGCCACTGGCAAAGGCGTCCCCGAGCCAAAAATCGTATTCCGAGGAGACAGCGTTGGCCCGATCAGAAAAATGTGCGGTCCCCTTGTCGGCAGCAACCACCAGATAGCTATCCTGATCGTCGTAAGCCACCAGTTGCGAATTCCGGTGAGGCGCCCCATTCACGAGATTATCCGTCAAATCGAGCATGCCACGCATAAAATCTTCGTAAGCCCTCGCAACCTGCGCTTGCGCAACTTCCAGTTTGGCGGAAAGGTTTTTAACGACAAAACCACCCTTGGAGCCGACAGGCACAATCAAAGTGTTTTTGATCATCTGGGTGCTCATCAGGTCCAACACCACGTCGCGCATCCCTTCGGGCCGATCACACCAGCGAATCCCGCCTCTGGCTACCTTGCCGCCACGCAAATGAATCCCCATCATGGAAGGGGAATGTACAAAAATCTCATACAGGGGACGCGGGGACGGCAGATCGATGATGCCCATGGATGCGATTTTAAACGACACAGGATGTCCCGGCATGCCTTCACAGAGATAATAGTTGGTCCTTATGGTCGCATCGACAAGATTGAAAAGGGTCCGCAGGATGCTATCCTGTCGCAGATCCGTTACGTTATTGAGCGCCACGACCATGGCCTGTCGCAATGGAGGCAGAAGTTCTTCCTCCTTGTACCTTAATGCAGACGCCTCCCCGCTGCCCTGGAACCTGGCTTTAAAATAGTCATACAACAGCCTGGCCACGGTAATATCACTCACCAGCGCCCTGCTCACTTCCCCCCGGCCATACGGTTGCCCCAACTGCTGGAGATAATCCCGGTAAGCTCTCAGAACACTGATCTGACGCCAACCCATGGCGGCGGTAGTAACCAGCTTGTTCAGCGAATCGCTTTCGGTCAGGCCGGATCGTATGGCGGATAATGCGTCGAGCAACAGGGCCTTTACCGAAACCGCATCCGTGTGACAGGTCGGCAGACGCACGGCAATACTATGAATGAAACATTGGGCCGTTTCATCACCGATTTCAAAATCCACATTGGTTTGAACTTCCAGGCCAAGATCTTCCAGCACAGGCATAATGTGCCCGAGGGGCAAGGGCTGCATGCCGTAATACTGCAAAAGGCATTGCCCCCCCTGTCCGGGGAGCGGACCCCACAGGGCAAAGCTTTCCCGGCCTTTTTGCAGCAGCGAATCCAAGGCTTGAATATCACGTACCGCAAACCTGGGGTGTACAAGAGCACGGTATTCGCGCGACAAAACAGGCAAATAGCGGGCGGTCAAGCGGGCGCCTTCTACCGGCCCATGCACCTTTTCCAGCAGCAGGCCGCATTTTTCCTCCCAGGAGCGCCCGATGCGCGTCAATACCCGCTCGACCCGGGAGATATCAATCTGATCGTGACCGGTGGCAAACGGGCAGCGAACCTGCAGAATCACGGTGTCTCCACCGCCTTGCTCGATATGCACGGATAATTGATCGGTCTGCAGATAGCGCCGCAAGTGAAGTTCCATCCGATGAAGATTGTCGGTGGAATAGAAGTGCCGCGGCAGCATCACGACCAAGGTCAGCCAACCGGCTGCCAAACCCGGAACGGTAACAACCTTGACCGTGCCATCGCGATAAAGCTGAGTCAAGGCACGAACGATACGCGTCAATTCGACGCGCTGAATCAAGAACAACTCGATAGTCGGGAACCCATCCAGCATTTCCATGGTTTTTCGCCAGTCGTGACTGTGGTCACGAATACCAAGTGAATGCAAAACATTATGGATGCGGCGCCGCAAGGGTGGCAGGGAGATATTGCCCTGAACGCGGCCTTGAGCCGTCAGCATACCGGCAAAAACGTGTTCCCGGCATAATTCCTGATCGATATTTTCACGCAAAGCCAGAAACAGCAGTTGTTCCTCCGGCCGGACTGGACTGGGCTGATCGCCAGGCACCACGGTAACGGTCTCGTGGCGCAACATGCGCTGCCGAAACGAGGGAGGCATTTCACATAAGCACTGCCCGGTGTCGGGGAAAACCTCCCAATTGCCGGGAATAAACCCGATGGCCGCATCATGTTTCTGAAACAACACCAATTCCCCATCGTCGCGCAAGCGGATATCGATGCATCGATAGGCAATCAATTCGAAATTACCGGCCTGCATCCATCGCCAAAAAGCCCCATATCCGTCAGCCGTTGCGAACTCCTGTAGCTGAGCAAGACGTTCTCCCATGGCCGGTCGGTCGATGGCCAATTGTTCCATGCCCTTGACCAGATGCCGCACATCATTCACCAAATCCGGGTCAACTTCAGGCAAAAAACTCTGTAACTCAAAGATCATCATCGACAAGCCCGAAACATTGCGGCCTGTACGCACCAGCGTACGCCTGTCATCCCGGTCCCGAACACCAAGTACGGGGTGAGCCACCACCCGGAAGCGCAACACCCGCTTTTTGACCAACCCGATAACCGCATCGAACAGATAGGGGACATCTGCTGCGCATGCAATAAGCCAGAAACGCCCAGTTTTTGCCCAGGGAAACAAACCAACCGAAACATCACGGTTTTCCCCGGTCTCTTCGACTGCAGACATCAAATATTCCAGGAGTTGCGCAAATTCTTCAGGCACCATCAACGAAAACGCCGTTGGAGCAGCATATTCCGTTAATCTTTCTGCCAGCAACACCATGGTTTTCAGACTGTCTGAATCATGCCGGGAACCGAGAAGTTGAAGGGCTTGCCTCGACAGAAGCTGAATGGGGTCGGTGTGCTGAGATGCTGTCATATCTGCGGCCATTGAATTTCTCCCTCAAGTCCTGAAGAATAAAAGCATTGTCTTATCAAGAGGTTAAACGATACAGGCCAGGATGCAAGAAAGATAAAGGCAGCCCGCCGGTAGAGCGAACAGATTCACCACAAAAGAAACTACGGCACATATGAGTCCGATCAACCATTATCAGTGAACAACATTTAATGTTGTATACTGTTCTGAAATGTTCCATTTAAGATATGTTTTACCTTATAATGGCTCTGGAATGTTCTAACTTGAACTATCCGTGCCCATTAAAGAGGAAGGGTAACCAACCTTGCAGAATGCTCTTCCCGTCCTTCAATCTACGCATCTTCCATATGTCTGCAACAAGTTTTTTGATTCTCCGGATAAGGAACATAGCTGAAAGGCTCCTGCCCGCATGCATCGACCGCCTTGATATAGCACTTTAAAAAATTTTTCATTACCTGACCATTTATGCAAAAGGTCCAGTTTTTATTTAAGGTTGAGGAGAACTTTTTATGAAAAAGCAAATCGTTATTTGCATGGGGAGTTCCTGTTTCAGTCGCGGCAATGACCGAAACCTTGAGATTATCGAAGAATTCATTGCCAAACACAAGATGGAAGATCTGGTCGATTTGCGCGGAAGCCGTTGCGAAGGAAAGTGTGACCACGGTCCCATTATCAAAATCGACGACCAGGTATTCTCTCATACAAACAAGACTGACATCCTTAATATTCTACGAAAAACCCTGTTTGCAGGAGATTAGCCATCATGAATCAGAATCCGCCTCTACAACCACCCATCTATACCCGTGAAACGGAGTGCCAGGATTGCTCCAAGTGTGTGCGATATTGTCCGGTCAAGGCGATCAAGGTTGCCGATGGCCAAGCCAGGATCGTGCCGGAAAGATGCGTAGCCTGCGGCACCTGCGTTCGCGTATGCCCGGCCAACGCTAAACGGGTTCGCGACGATCTGGATCAGACCAAACGGCTACTGGATTCTGGCGCCAGGGTGTTCGTGTCACTGGCCCCATCGTTTGTCAGCGAATTTCCGGACATCCCCACCACCCATATTATTGCAGCGCTGCATAAACTTGGTTTTTCCGGAGCAAGCGAAACCGCCCTGGGGGCTCAGGAAGTATCCGCCCTGGTGGCAGCCGAACTGGCCAAGGGGGAAAACCGCCTGTACCTTTCGTCAGCCTGCCCCGCAGCCGTCACCTATATCCAGAAATATCTGCCGGACCTGTCCAACTCCATAACCACCGTTTTATCCCCCCTGCTGTCTCATTGCACGATGCTCCGGGAACATTTCGGAGCCGATATCCGCATCGTATTTATCGGGCCATGCGGTGCCAAGAAAAATGAGGGCGATCGCCACCCGGAACTGCTCGATACCGTCATCACTTTTGCCGACCTGCGGCAATGGCTCGATGATGAGAAGATCGACCTTGCAACCCTGACTCCCGGTGCCGACGACACGTTCGTTCCCGAAGCCTCGCAAGAAGGAGCTCTCTACCCTGTGGAAGGGGGAATGATAGAGACGGTTCGCATGCAGGGTGGTGGCGATAACGCACGGTGCATTACCGTAGCCGGCATCAATGGGATCCGCCATGTCTTATCCGGCTTCAAACCGAAATCCCTGCCACAACCGCTGTTCATGGAATTGCTGGCTTGCCGGGGCGGCTGCATTAATGGCCCCTGTGCGCAGTTGCGAGAGGGTAATCTGGATCAATGGCAAGAGGTCATCGCCCGTACCGAAGTGCCCGCTGCACCGATTCACCGCATCCCGCGGAACGATATCATCGAGACCATCACCGAGCAGCCCTTGCAGATGGCCCATTACAGCGAAAACGAGATCCGCGAGGCTCTGCGCCTGATAGACAAGGAAAAACTCGAAGACGAACTGAACTGTGGCGGATGCGGCTATGAAACCTGCCGGGATTTTGCCGAAGCGATCCTCTCGGGCCACGCCGAAGCGTCGATGTGCCTGTCCTATCTGCGCCGACAGGCCCAGCGCAAAGCCAACGCCCTTCTGCACTGCATTCCTTCAGCCATCGTGCTGGTGGATAAAGATCTGCGGGTCCTCGACTGCAACCGTCAGTTTGCGGAACTGTTCAGCGAAGACCTGGTGGAAGCCTACGATCTGCGTCCGGGCTTAAAAGGTGCCGTGCTGGAACACATTTTAGCTTTCCCCCAGCTGTTTAAGCATGTTCTGGACAGTGGTGCCACGTTGCAACACGATGCTTTGCATGTTGAAGATCGCATCTTCCAGGTCAATATTTTCCCTATCGAACCCGGTCAGGTCACGGGCGGGGTCATCTGCGACATCACCGCGCATGAGATGCCCCGGGAGATGATCGCGAAAAGAGCCAGGGAAGTCATCCACAAAAATCTCAAGACCGTTCAGGAGATCGCCTGCAAACTCGGGGAAAACATGGCTGATACGGAAATCCTGCTACGCTCCCTGGCAGAAGGATTTTCACCCGTTAAATCCGTAGATGACGACTACGACAAGGACAGGTAATTGCCCATGAGTAATTCGCTGTTTGTTGAAATCGAATCATTCCAATACAA
>DIKU01000081.1:13327-15575 GCA_002424645.1 Pelobacter sp. UBA5610
TTAAAATTCATCGCCAGCAATCAAGCCCTCATCCCATCAGCCGAAATCATGATGGATGCCCTGCCCGTATGCCAGACGCGAAAAATCAGCTATGCCACCTTTTCCATTGTCGATTACATGCCCGGAGAAGGAGCCCGTATTATCGAAATGGACAACCCTCCCCTCATACACATCCGAAACGGCGCACTGATCGAACCGAGCTACAAAGAAGTCTGGTCGCCGCGACATGAAAACCGCAAACTGCGTATCTACGAAGTAGACGTACAATCGCAGGACCGGTTGATCATCATGTCGGATGGCATAAGTCAGGCAGGATTGGGATCCGATCAGTACAAACTCGGATGGCGGCGTCAGGGGTGCGCCAACTTTGCCGTTGACCTGATTCGAAACGAACCTTCGATTTCTGCCCGTAATCTGTCCAGGGAAATTGTCGAAAAAGCCCGGGATCTGGAAAAAAATCGCAAGCCAGGCGATGACATGACGGCTGCCGTGTTTTATTTCCGGGTTCCTCGCCGCACCATTTTGTTGACGGGGCCACCGTTCTCTAAAAACTACGACCAGGAATACGCCTGGATTCTTTCCGCTTTCCGTGGCAGCAAGGTTATCTGCGGAGGGACTTCCGCCGAGATCGTGGCACGCGAATTGGGCCGGGAGATCCACACCGACTTATCGACCGTGGCGCAAGGCATTCCACCCATAGCCTGCATGGAAGGGGTCGATCTCATCACCGAAGGCATCCTGACTCTCACGCATACGGCACAGTTGCTCGAAGCCGGCGAAGCGCCACAGGATAACAACGGCGCGGCAAAACTGACCAACCTGCTGCGTGACAGCGACAGTATCCAGTTTGTTATCGGCACAAAAATCAACGAGGCCCACCAAGACCCGAGACATCCCGAAGACCTTGAAATACGCCGCAATATCACCAAACGGCTTGCCCAGGTCCTGGAAAAAAAATATCTCAAGGAAGTTAACATCCGGTATATTTAACGGATATAAAAGTTAAGCAGTTTCACCGCGGGGAGCGCCGAGAACGCAGAGAAAAGCCTATGAGAAAGAAGCTGCTCTTTGCGAACTCTGCGCTCTCTGCGGTAAATATCCAGTTTTTTCATTCGTTCAAAATTGCTCAAAAAAACTGAAAACAATACCCGCAACGCTGTTCCTGGCAGGATTATCCCCCGAACACCTAAACAAGGCTCGCATCCAATTCAATTCTCCCCGCTCGCACCCATTAAAGGCTTTCAATTCTTCAAATTATTCAAAAGTGGCAGAAGGTTACCAACATCGACCCGATCCAGACCGGCGACACGCCTTAATACACGGATAAAGTCGTCGTGTTCCGGATGATCCAGATGATGAACAGCCCTTCCGGCGTATTCCTGCTCGGAAAAAGTACCCCAGTTAACCAATTGGCTGAAATATACCTCAAAGCCAAACCGATGCGCTAAAGCGACAAAATCCGGCATTTCCCGGTAATTGTTTTTTTGCACAACAAAACTCAGCTTCACCGGAATATTCAAGGTCTGAATAAAGGCAAGATTGTTCAGCAATCTGAAAAAATCCCCCCCCCGTCGGTTGGCGGCATAGGTGGACGGGCTGGCGGCATCTACGGATATTTCTGCGGCTCTAACGTACTCCCGGGCACGGGGCATGGACTCCCACATGGAGGAATCCCAAAGTTGGCCGTTCGTATGCAGACGAACCGTATGCAAACGGGGATATACTGCAGCATCCAAGCCCTGCAACAAGGACCGATACGACGCACTCCCGAAGGGGTCACCAAAACCGCTGATGGTCATTTCCTCGACATGAGGAGCGATGGCGTTGCGCAAGCGGTCTTCAATCTGACGGATGCGCCCCTGAGTACGCCTGCCTGGATGCATGAAATCCCGCCGGCAACTGGCACACGCAAGGTTGCAGCTATGATCGTAGCAGAGATTGATACGACGCGGCCCAAAAGGCACATGCAGGATCTCATGTTGCAATGTGTGCCGGAGATCGGCAGGCTCGACGTCCTTTAGCCGCATCACCGGCGTTGTCCCTCCCGACAGGTGAGGACAACGAAGATGATTGCAATGACCAAAGCTACCATCCAGCACAGACCGGCGTTGCGTCACGGCTGCAAAACCATTCCAGATCCCGGAAAAAGGGGTTTGCAGCACATTGCCCAAAGGCATGTCCAACCAGGAAGGACAGCACGCAAAAACAGAACCGTCTGCATGAATTTCGCACCAGGTAAACGGCTGGA
>DIKU01000039.1 GCA_002424645.1 Pelobacter sp. UBA5610
TTATATAACTGTATAATTTGATTCTGATTCGTGTGTTGCTTTGATTTGCTTTATTGACCCGCAAACCATCGTTTATATCTGCTATTTAGTTTTCAAAGACCAGCTTCCCAGCGGCGATCTGTTTGCCTTCTCGCCGAAGGGAAGGCGAATATACGAGATGTTCGTTTGACTGTCAACCTTTTATTTTGCTTTATTTCAAAAAAACTTTATCCGGGCAAAACGCCTCTTGCCCGCCTGTAAAATCAACTCACCATTGGCCGGAATTTCCCTGTCGGCATCCTCAACCTTTTCGCCGTCGAGTTTTACCGCCCCCTGTTTGATGAGCCGGCGGGCCTCGCCGTTGGAGGCGGTCAATCCCGCATCGGTCAGCAACCGGCAGATCCACACGGGCTCTTTGCTGTCGATAACAACCTCCGGAATATCGTCAGGAACTTCCTTCTGCTTGAACTGATGAACGAAATCCTCTTCGGCACGCAACGCGGCATCCTGATCGTAAAAACGCGCCACCACCTCACGGGCCAGGGCTTTCTTACTTTCCATGGGGTGTTTGCCACCATCCTTGCCGTGCACGCCATCCCGCACGGCTTGCAAATGGGCCAGGTCCACATCGGACAGCAATTCATAGTAACGCAACATCAGTTCATCGGAGATACTCATCACCTTGCCAAAGATTTCCTTGGGCGCCTCAGTGATACCGATATAGTTACCAAGTGACTTGCTCATCTTATTGACACCGTCCAACCCTTCAAGCAGGGGCATGGTAAGCACACATTGCGGTGCCTGCCCTTCCTGCTTTTGCAGCTCCCGACCGACCAGCAAGTTGAACTTCTGGTCGGTTCCACCGAGCTCCACGTCCGCTTGCAGCGCCACCGAGTCATACCCCTGGACCAGCGGGTAAAGAAATTCATGAATGGCGATAGGCTGCTGACCGGTAAACCGTTTATGGAAATCATCACGCTCCAGCATGCGGGCCACGGTATAGCGCCCGGCCAGGCCGATCAGATCAGCAGCGGACATCTGCCCCATCCAGCTGCTGTTAAATACAACCTTGGTGCGGGCCGGATCGAGTATTTTAAACACCTGCTCCTTGTAGGTTTCGGCGTTCTTCAGAACCTCTTCGCGGGTCAGGGCCTTGCGGGTTTCATTTTTACCCGTCGGATCACCGATCATACCGGTAAAATCACCGATCAAAAAATGCACATCGTGACCCAGATCCTGAAACTGCTTCAACTTTTGAATCAGGACGGTATGTCCGAGGTGCAGGTCGGGTGCAGTCGGATCAAATCCAGCCTTGATTTTAAGAGGAACTCCGGTCTCGACAGACTTTTTGAGCTTCTGCTCAAGTTCGCTTTCTACCAGAATTTCCACCGCACCGCGGCGAATGATTGCCATCTGCTCCTGAACCGATTTCATACGTACACCTTTTCACTAAATTGGGTAGACAGCCCTATCGTTGGCCGATTATCCCCGAACTGTGTTTCCGCCAACAGTACCCTTAACCAACCAATCGGCTAAGCCACTTCCTCAAGAATGCGCTGGACCTTAGTGGCTCTGCCGGTCGCCTCATCCACCTCAATCAGAACACCACACAGGATCGGATCTTTTTTCGCAACCTCGAAACGCACAGGCAACTGGGTAAGAAATTTATCGATGGCTTCATCCTTGCGCATGCCGATGACGGCATCCCGGCTACCGGTCAAGCCGGCATCGGAAATATAAGCCGTACCATTGGCGAGGACCCTTTCGTCTGCCGTCTGAACATGGGTGTGGGTACCGACAACGGCCGACACCCTGCCATCCAGATAGAAACCGAGAGCCGCCTTTTCGCTGGTGGCCTCGGCATGAAAATCGACCAGAATGATGGGCGTCTGCTGACGCAGGATTTCTATTTCGCGGTCAGCGGCACGGAAAGGGCAATCGAGATTATTCATAAAGACCCGCCCCTCGAGATTGAGGACTCCCACCTTCAAGCCGGCCGCTGTGGAATAAACCCCGCTACCTCGACCGGGCAACCCCGGCGGATAGTTGCCTGGCCGCAACAAACGGGGTTCACGGTCAAGATAATCATAGACTTCCCGTTTATCCCAGATATGATTGCCAGAGGTTATGACATCGATACCCATATCATATAACTCGGCAGCGATGTTGATCGTCAACCCGAATCCGGCTGCGGCATTTTCGCCATTGGCTACCACCAAATCGACGTTATGCGCATCCACAAGATGGTGAAGCCGTGCTTCAACCGCTCGCCGTCCGGTACGACCGATAATATCCCCGATAAACAAAATATTCAAAAGTCTGGTTCTCCGTAAATAAACAAGCTATCCGGGGACATCCAACAGCAGAAATCCTCAACAGTCGCCCTCGACAATCAGCGCTTACTTGGCAAACTCAACCGCTCGGGTTTCGCGAATAACATTGACCTTGATCTGACCGGGATAAGCCATTTCCTCTTCGATCTGCTTGGCGATCTGCTTGGCCAGTGCATGCGACTGCACATCCGACACCTCTTCGCTGGCGACCATGACCCGGATTTCACGACCGGCCTGGATGGCAAAGCAATTGGTGACGCCGGCAAACGATGTCCCGATGCGCTCCAGGTCCTGCAGACGCTTGACGTAGGTTTCCAGCATTTCACGGCGGGCACCGGGCCGGGCACCGGAAAGAGCATCAGCTGCCTGCACCAATACCGCCAGCACCGTCGAGGGTTTTTCATCTTCGTGATGAGCAGCCAGGGCGTGAACGATCTTGGAAGATTCACCGTATTTGCGCGCCAGATTGGCACCGATAACCGCATGCGACCCTTCTACCTCGTGATCGACAGCCTTACCGATGTCATGCAGCAATCCTGCTCGTTTGGCCTGCTTGACATTGATACCCAACTCCGCCGCCATGATGCCACAAAGGAAAGCAACCTCGATGGAATGTTGCAATACGTTTTGTCCGTAAGAGGTACGGTAACGCAAGCGCCCGATAAGCTTAACAATCTCGGGGTGAATACCATGTACGCCAACATCGAAGGTAGCTTGTTCTCCGGCTTCCCGGATCGCCGTATCGACATCCTGGGTAGCCTTGGTCACCGCCTCTTCGATGCGTGCAGGGTGAATACGCCCATCGCCGATAAGCTTTTCCAGGGCCAGACGCGCGATCTCCCGCCGGACCGGGTTAAACCCGGAAATGATTACGGCCTCCGGTGTATCATCAATAATCAAGTCGATACCGGTAGCAGCCTCGATAGCTCGAATATTACGCCCTTCGCGGCCGATAATGCGCCCTTTCATTTCATCGTTGGGCAAAGGCACAACGCTAACGGCGTTTTCCGAGACAAAATCGCCGGCATAGCGCTGCACCGCAAGAGCCAGGATTTCCTGGGCTTTTTTATCGGCAGTCTCCTTAGCCTCGTCCTCGATCTGCTTGACCCACTTAGCACACTCGTGACGGGCCTCGCTGGCCACCTGCTCCATAAGTTGTTTTTTTGCCTCTTCAGCACCGAGCCCGGCAACCTCTTCGAGCTTCTCCCGCTGCTGACTCAACAGGCTCTCAGCCTCCTTTTCGCAGGTGCGAATGCGAGCTTCCTGCTGAGCAAGACGTTTTTCCCGCTGAACAATCTCTTCATCGCGCGCATCAACCTGCGTGACTTTGCGATCAAGGTTTTCCTCACGTTGCAATAGCCGCTTTTCCTGGGACTGCAATTCCTTGCGCATTTCACGGGATTCTTGTTCCCACGCGGTTTTTGCCTCCAACAGTGCGTCTTTTTTTTGAATTTCCGCCTCTTTACGGAGGATATCTGCTTCTTTGCTGGCCTCCGACAAAATCTGATCGGCCGCCCGCTTGGCTTCAGCCAGATGCGTTGCGGCAACCTTACGGCGCACCAGCGCACCACCGAGGGCGCCGACCAAAAAGGCCGCACCAACCCCTATCCACTGAATGTCTATGCTCAAAGTTCAACCTCCTAAAATTTATGTGCTTTCCAGCATACACCGCCCAGACGGTGTGAAAGAGTAATTTCGTTCTTCGGTGATCAATAGATCCAGACACGCATCATGGTCTTCAACCGGCAGACTCTCTACCAACTGCAATTCAAAACAGAGCCCAACTGACAAAGCAGGACGCCCTGCCCCGCAAAGCACCCGGTCATAAAACCCCTTACCGTATCCCAACCGGTTCCCCCCCACATCAAAAGCCACCCCTGGCACCAACACCAGATCCAGATCATTGGAGGCCAGCAACAGGGTGCCAGTCGGCTCCAACACGCCAAATGCCCCGGGCGAAAGATCGGACGGCGACGCCACCGAAACGAAGTCGAGACGCTCGCCGCGCACCCGTGGATAGGCAACGGTTTTGCCCTGCCGCAGAGCCTCGTGAAAGACTTCCTCCGTAAACACCTCGTTCAGGATCGGACTGTAGAGTGCGACGACTTCAGCCTGTTCAAAGGCAGGCAGCATCATCACCCGCCGCTGAATCCTGAGGCTGTGACTAAGACAGAGTTCCGCTGCCAGATGTTTGCGGCGGGCCAACATGGTCCCGCGAAGCGATTTTTTGGGCATGAAAGAGAGACCCCGCATGCAACGGTGATCTCCGATGGGAGATTTTCTAGATGAGATATGGAGAAAGCAGTATCAACCTGCCTGGTTTTACAGAAACCGTTTCTTATATACCTTTATTCCGAAAAGGGCACAGGAACTTTTCCTGGCAGTTTTCCCGGGACAAAACGAGAGAATCTGGCATTCCGCCTCAAATAACAGCGACAAATCAGCTCACAAGAAACGATAAAGCGTAGCACACGCCAATGATATCTGAAAAACCGGGCAAACAAAACACCTGTTCAAATACATCACAGGGTTCTGGGAAGCATCAACCAACCGAATCTATCTAAAATCTCCGAACAGAGATGACCTGGCGCAACGCGCCCTTTGAATGCATTTTACCAACAAACCTTCAAGCTGCCTTCCGACAACCGCATCCACAGATTCACTTTTCTTGCGGAAGCGATTCCGGGCAAGCTGCTTCGAGGCGCGCCACAAGATCCTGCAATTGTGAAGTCAAAGCCTCGTCATTAACCTGACTGGCATCACGCAACCGCAAATAGGCTTCGCCCACATTGAGCAGAGCAAGAACCGCCGTGTTCAAGGTATCGACCGCCCGACTGGCAGCCACAACCTCGGCAATCTTTTCATTCACAAAATCGGCGACCCGGCACACTTGTTCCGGCGCCATCGCGCTTCGGATGGTGTATTGCTGACCTAAAACTGTAACCTGGACAGCCTGTTTCAAGACACCTCCAGATCCAAACCATCAAGCTTGGCCAGAATCCTGTCCACCTCGGCAACAAAATGTTCCCGTTCCTGTGCCAGACGATCCCTGTCGGCAACCAACTGCTGACATTGTTCTTCCAGCGCCTGCTTGCGGGCCAGAAGTTGATCGATCTTTTTTTCCAATTGAAGAATCAGTGCTAAGTCCACGGCAACCTCTGCTCAGTGAAAATGAATTTTAGAAAAGAAAGAACCCTTTAGTCAAGGAATTATCCATCCTGCCGAAACAGCGCTTCAACAAACAGCTCCGGATCGAAGGGCCGCAAGTCCTCAATGCCTTCGCCTATACCGACAAAGTGTATAGGCAACCCGAGTTCATCTCCGATGGCAACCAGCATCCCGCCACGCGCAGTGCCATCGAGTTTGGTCAATGCGACTCCCGTTACGGCCACGGCTTCCTGGAATAATCGCGCCTGCACCAGAGCGTTCTGTCCGGTTGTGGCATCGATAACCAGCAAGGTCTCATGTGGAGCCCCCGGCATTTCACGATCAAGAACCCGGCGAATCTTTTTGAGTTCCTCCATAAGATGAGCTTTATTATGAAGCCGCCCGGCCGTATCGAGCAGCAACACATCAGCTTTACGGGCCTTGGCCGCCTTGATGGCGTCAAAGGCAACGGCTGCAGGATCGGACCCTGCCGATTGGCGAATCACGTCAACGCCGGCGCGTTGTCCCCACACCTCAAGCTGCTCCGCCGCGGCTGCGCGGAAGGTGTCACCGGCTCCTACCACGACCTTTTTGCCCTGGCGCATAAACTGGTGGGCCAACTTGCCGATGGTAGTGGTTTTGCCAACACCATTGACCCCCACCACCATGATAACAAATGGGGTGGCGCGCTGAGGATCCAGAGGAGCGGACTCCCGCAGGAGACGTTGACGAATTTCCTCTTTTAGCGCGTTACGCAAGGCGCCGGGATCTTTGGCTTGCCCTTTAGCCAGTCGCGCCTCAAGCGCCTGGATAAGTTGCTGGGTTGTTTTCATCCCCAAGTCGGCCGTAATGAGGATTTCCTCCAGATCTTCGAGAAGTTCCTCATCGACACCCTGACGTCCTCGCAACAACGCATCGATTTTGCCTACAAACGAGGCCTGGGTTTTAGCAAGCCCGGCGCGCATGCGCAGCAGCAGCCCCGCCGGTTCTTCCACCGCCGGT
>DIKU01000065.1 GCA_002424645.1 Pelobacter sp. UBA5610
AAAGGAGACATTCCAGATGTCTATGATGAATATAACCATCGACGGTAAAACTACTCAGGTGCCGGCGGGTAGCACGATACTGGACGCGGCCAAAAAACTGGACGTCCATATCCCCACCCTGTGTTTCCTGCAGATGGACGAATTGAAGTTCAACAACATGGTAGCATCCTGCCGTATTTGTGTTGTTGAAGTTGAAAAACGCCGTAACCTGGCTCCCGCATGTGCCACTCCGGTTATGGACGGCATGGTTGTTAAGACCAACACCATTCGCGTACTCAATGCTCGTCGCACCGTACTCGAACTGATGCTTTCCGACCATCCCAAAGATTGCTTGATCTGCGCCAAGTCCGGCAACTGTGAACTGCAGGATCTGACCGAATACTTCGGTATCCGTCAGGTCAGCTTCTCCGGCCAGATGTCCACCTATCGCCAGGACGTTTCCCCGTCCATCATTCGCGATATGGACAAGTGTATTCTGTGCCGTCGTTGTGAAACCATGTGTAACAACGTTCAAACCTGCGGCGTTCTCTCGGGCGTAAATCGCGGTTTTGATGCGGTTGTTGCTCCGGCTTTCGAAATGAACCTGTACGACACGACCTGCACCAACTGCGGTCAGTGTACTGCGGTTTGCCCCGTTGGCGCTCTGGTTGAAAACGACCACACCTGGAAAGTTATCGACGCTATCGCCGATCCTGACAAGGTGACCGTTGTTCAGACCGCTCCTGCAGTTCGTGCCGCCCTGGGCGAAGCTTGTGGTATGGAGGCCGGTCAGAGCGTTACCGGCAAAATGGCTGCAGCTCTGCGTCGTCTCGGTTTCGACCACGTATTCGATACCGATTTCGCCGCCGACCTTACCATCATGGAAGAAGGCTCCGAGTTCCTCGACCGCCTGCAGAAATTCCTCGATGGCGACAAAAACGTCAAAATGCCCATCATGACCTCTTGCTGCCCCGGTTGGGTTAAGTTCTTCGAGCATCAGTTCCCCGAGATGATCGACGTTCCCTCGACCGCTAAATCTCCTCAGCAGATGTTCGGCGCCATTGCCAAGAGCTACTATGCTGAAATCCTCGGCATTCCTCGCGAGAAGATGGTTGTCGTTTCGGTTATGCCTTGCCTCGCCAAGAAATACGAAGCTTCCCGTCCGGAATTTGCCGTTAACGGCAATCCCGACGTCGACATCGTTATTTCTACCCGCGAACTGGCCCGTTTGGTCAAGCGCATGAACATCGACTTCGCTAAGCTGCCCGACGAAGATTTTGATAATCCTCTCGGCGCTTCGACCGGTGCTGCTCCGATCTTCGGTAACAGCGGCGGCGTTATGGAAGCTGCTCTGCGTACTGCTTACGAACTGGCTACCGGCGAAACTCTGCCTGCAGTTGAGTTTGAAGCTGTCCGTACCCTGACCGGCGTGAAGACTGCTGAAATCCAGGTTGGTCCTCACACTCTGAACGTTGGCGTAGCCAGCGGTCTGGGTAATGCCCGCAAGTTGCTCGAAATGGTAGCAAGCGGCGAAAAACAGTTCCATGTCATCGAAATCATGGCCTGCCCCGGCGGCTGTATCGGTGGTGGCGGTCAGCCTTACCATCACGGTGATATGGAAATTCTTGCCAAGCGTAATCAGGTTCTGTACAACGAAGACGCAGGCAAAGAACTTCGCAAGTCCCATGAAAACCCGTACATCATCGAACTGTACGAGAAATACCTGGGCAAGCCGCTTAGCGAAAAAGCGCATCACCTGCTGCATACGCACTACTTCAAGCGTCACAAGCTGTAAGAAGGATATTTCCTTCAATGTAGACCAAAAAGCCGGATGCTCTGCATCCGGCTTTTTTATTTTTTGTGCTTTTAATGTCGTTAAATTTGATCTAAATCAAAGAATAAATGGGTTTTATTCCTTAATATCCAACCTAAGGATTGACTAGGTGCTTTAACTAGGGTTTTTAACTATCTTGGGAGTGGATAATATACATGGATCATAAAGAGATTGTTCAATGGCTTAAATGCCCGCCTGGCCCCGCCCTTGATTCACTGAAAGCTCGCGCAGACAAGATTCGCCAAGAGAATGTTGGTGATGCTGTTCACCTGAGAGGGCTTGTCGAACTGTCGAACATTTGTAATCGCAATTGCTTATACTGCGGAATTCGTCGGGATAATCATTCCATTTCTCGTTATCGCATTACTACCGATGAAGTTTTGGAGTGTGCCCAAAAGGCCGCCGATTTCGGATTTGGTTCCCTGGTTTTGCAAGGTGGCGAAGATCCTGGTCTTACAAAAGAGTTCATCTCAGAATTGATTACTCGTATCAAGGCCAAGACTCATTTAGCGATCACTTTAAGTCTTGGGGAGCGTGAGGTTTCCGAATGGGTAGCCTGGCGTAACGCAGGTGCCGATCGTTACTTACTTCGCTTTGAAACATCCAATAGGGCATTGTTTGATCGCATCCATCCACCGATAAACGAACACACAGCTTGCGACCGGATTGCCATGCTGAAGACGCTGCAATCTATTGGATATGAAACAGGCAGTGGCGTGATGATCGGTGTCCCCGGGCAAACCTATGATGATCTGGCCCGCGACATTGCTTTGTTTGCCGAGCTCGATCTATCCATGATCGGGGTCGGTCCGTATATTCCTCATCCGCAGACACCTTTGGGAGCGGAGCAGGGGGGGCAACCCATGGCTGACCAAGTACCTAACACCCTTGAAATGGGTCTGCGCGTACTGGCCTTGGCGCGCATAATCTGTCCTGGTGCCAATATACCAAGCACTACCGCTTTGGCTACACTGGATCGTCAGGCTGGCCGTGAAATGGGGCTTTGTTGGGGGGCAAACGTTGTCATGCCGAATCTGACGCCCCTCAAATACCGCCAGCTTTACGAAATTTATCCGAGCAAAGCGGCTTCCACCGAAACTGCTGAACAAAGCAGAGATGCCGCATTTAGGCAGATTGAACACATTGGAAGAAGCATTGGACAGGGACGTGGTGATTCCCCCCATCATCTTCAACAACACATATCATCTAATCGGAAAGAAGGTTGATATCATGTGCGCATTGCCATCTATGGATTTAAGCAGCAAAGCAGTCGATTTTATTGATGAAAACCATCTCAACGGACTTCTCTCCGGGAAAAAGCCCGACGCGGCCCGCATTCGCGAGATTGTCGCTAAAAGCCTGGCTAAAGAACCGTTGTCCGTAGAAGAAACGGCTGAGCTTGTTTTAACTGACGATCCCGTGTTGCTTGAAGAAATTTTTGATGCGGCCAGACAACTGAAGAAAAACGTATATGGTAATCGAATCGTACTGTTTGCACCTTTATATATCGGTAATGACTGTATTAATGACTGTACCTACTGTGCATTTAAACGATCCAACTTTGAGGCTATAAGGCGTACCCTTACGCCTGAAGAGATTGGTCAACAGGTTGTTGCGCTGGAAGATAAGGGGCATAAACGGCTGATCCTCGTTTTTGGCGAGCATCCAAAATACGACGCCGATTTTATCGCCGATACGGTGCGGAATGTTTACTCCGTCAGGTCTGGCCATGGTGAAATCCGTCGCGTCAACATCAATGCAGCTCCTCTTGATCATGAGGGTTACAAAAAGGTCAAAGAATCCGGCATTGGAACTTACCAGATTTTCATGGAAACCTATCACCATGAAACCTATGCCAATATGCATCCGGGGAATACCCGTAAAGGGGATTATCTCTATCGTCTCGATGGTTTGAGTCGTGCATTTGAAGCAGGCGTTGATGATGTTGGTCTTGGCGTTTTGTTCGGTCTTTATGATTGGCGTTTTGAGGTACTGGCCATGGTTCGTCATGCATTGTATCTTCAGGAACGTTACAACGTTGGCCCGCATACGCTGAGCTTCCCACGCCTGAGACCCGCATCCGGGGTTAACTTTGATGAGCGTTATTTCGTTGAAGATGAAGAATTTAAACGTGTTATCGCTATCTTAAGACTGGCTGTTCCATACACGGGATTGATTCTCACCGCTCGCGAAAAACCTGAGTTACGCAAAGAACTCATGTCGTTTGGTGTTTCGCAAATCGATGCCGGAAGCCGTATCGAGTTGGGCGGCTACACCGAAGCCGGTGATGCCCAGGTTATGGAGCGTGAGCAATTCAGCCTTGGGGATGTCCGCTCCCTGGATGAAGTCATGTGCCAGCTTATGAGTGACGGCTATGTACCCAGCTTCTGCACTTCCTGCTATCGCAGCGGTCGTACAGGCGAGCACTTTATGGAATTCAGTATCCCCGGATTCATTAAACGTTACTGTACCCCCAATGCTCTTTTGACCCTTGAAGAATACCTGGTCGACTACGCCTCCGAAGAAACACGTGCCGTAGGAGAAAAGTTGATCGCCGAAGAGCTCGCGAAAATGGAAGAGGGGGAGATGAAAAACCGAACCCTTAAGCAGTTGGAAGAAATCAAAGAGCGTGGCGCACACGACATTTACTTTTGATATGAGTGACTTTCGTACTGAAAAAGACTTTCTTGGTGAGGCGGAAGTGCCGGAGGATGCGTTGTACGGTATCCATACCGTCAGGGCCCTGGAAAATTTCCCTCTGGCAGGACGCACGGTTAACAAGGCACTGGTGCATGCATTTGGCGCAGTAAAACTTGCATGCGCCCAGACCAATCGTGAGCTGGGATGTTGGCCCGAGGAAAAGGCCCAGGCTATCGACCGCGCATGCCACGAATTGATGGAAGGGCAGCTGGATGAGCATATCCTGGTTGATGCCTTGCAAGGCGGCGCGGGAACCTCAACCAATATGAACGTGAACGAGGTTCTTGCAAATCGAGCCCTGCAGTTACTTGAAAAACCTCTTGGGGATTATGCCTCCATAAGCCCGCTGGAGGATATCAACCGCCATCAATCTACCAACGATACCTATCCTACGGCTCTGAAAGTTGCTGCTATTCAGCAATTAAGGCAACTCGAAAGGGAGGTTGTCGCTCTGCTGGAAGCTTTTCAGGCTCAGGAAAAGAAACTGGCCCATGTAGTTAAAATCGGGCGAACCCAATTGCAGGATGCGGCCTTGACCACAATGGGTCGGGAAATGTCCGCTTATGCCGACGCTTTTGCCAGGGATCGCTGGAGGATTTACAAATGTGAAGAACGACTGCGAGTGGTCAATCTCGGCGGGACAGCGATAGGTACCGGGCTTGCGGCGCCCAGACAATACATCTTCAAGGTCGTGGAAAAACTACGGGCGATTACCGGATTTGGCCTTGCCAGGGCCGAAAACCTGATCGACGCTACGCAGAATGTTGATGTTTTTGTAGAGGTCAGCGGCATTCTTAAAGCTCTTGCGATCAATCTTCTCAAGGTTTCCGGTGATCTACGGTTTTTGTCTTCAGGGCCTGATGCGGGTATCGGTGAGATACGCCTTCCACACCGGCAAGCCGGTTCATCCATTATGCCCGGCAAGGTGAACCCGGTTATTCCGGAAGCGGTTTCTCAAGCTGCCATGGTGGTTATGGCCAATGACCAGACTATCGCTCAGGCTTGTGCTATGGGGCACCTGGAACTAAATCCCTTCCTGCCTCTGGTGGCGGATGCTCTACTCGGCAGCCTCGATCTTTTAAGCGGCGCCTGTCGTATATTCCGTCGCTTCTGTGTTGAACAATTGGAAGCGAATGAAGCACGCTGTCGGCAACACGTCGTTAATTCTACAGCCAGTGTTACGGCTCTGGTTAGCGTCATCGGTTACGAAAAAGCTACCGAACTTGCAAAACAAGTTGGGAAAACTGGTCGCGGGCTTCGTGATCTGGCTATTGAAAGCGGCCTGGTCACGGAAGATACCTTTGATGAACTTATCTCACCCGAAAGCGTTACCCGATTGGGTACGCCTACAAACAAGGTGCCTCGATGAAATCGACTCCCAAAGGAATGCGTTTACATATTGGTCTGTTTGGTCGTCGTAATGTTGGCAAGTCTTCACTGCTCAATGCCTTAACCAGACAGAATGTATCCATTGTTTCCAATGTGGCGGGCACAACTACCGACGCCGTGGAGAAACCCATGGAGATGCTCCCCATTGGACCGTGCCTTTTTATCGATACCGCCGGTATCGATGATGTTGGTGCTTTGGGGGAAATGCGCGTCCAGAAGACCCGCCAGGTTTTTGACCGCACCGATATCGGACTCATCGTTACCGAAGCAGGGATATGGGGCGATTTTGAAGAGGCCATTCTTTCGGAAATGCAGCGGCGTGAGACACCTGTGGTCGTGGTGTTCAACAAAATTGATGTCGCTTCCCCAGATCCAAAGCATCTCGAACGATTTACTCAGCTCAATGTTCCGTTTGTCTCTACCGCGGCCGAAAAAGGCGAAGGCATCCTGGATCTTCGCGAAGCATTGGTCCGAACCGTTCCCGAGGAATTTATCAATCCTCCCTCCATTGTCGGGGACTTGGTGCCATCCGGCGAAATGGCGGTATTGGTGGTTCCCATCGATATGGAGGCGCCAAAAGGGCGCCTTATCCTGCCTCAGGTTCAGGCCATTCGCGATATCCTGGATAACGACGCTTATTGCCTGGTTGTTAAAGAACGGGAACTACGCGATGCACTTGATCGACTGAATCGGCCTCCCGCTTTGGTCGTTACCGATTCTCAAGCGTTTTTGAAGGTCGCCGGAGACACTCCCGACCATATACTGATGACTTCTTTTTCGATCCTGTTTGCCAGGTTCAAGGGGGATTTGTCAGCTTATGTGCGCGGGACCATGGCTATCGAAAATCTTGTCCCCGGTGACAAAGTTCTGATAGCCGAGTCATGCAGCCATCATCCCATAGGAGAGGATATCGGTCGCGTTAAGATCCCACGTTGGTTGCAGCAATATGTTGGCGGGAAACTTGATTTTGTGCACGTGCAGGGACACGATTTCCCCGAGGATATTTCCTCCTATAAATTTGTCATCAATTGTGGTTCCTGCATGTGGAATCGGCGTGAAGTTCTTTCACGCATTATGCGTTGCGAGGAAGCTGGAGTACCATGCAGCAACTATGGACTCACTATAGCCTACTCCCTTGGGATATTCGAGCGAGCTCTTAAACCTTTTCCGGCGGCAGAGGATATTTATCGCCAATTGGCTCCCACATTACTCAATCCGGCCAATTAGGTCTGTTGCTTATAAGTTGATTGGCGTAGCCTTGAAGGGCCTTTCTGAATTAAGGAAGGCCTTTTTTAATTCCTTGAAGTGGTTATTTTTTATGGCATCCCGCGCACTTGACCGGCCCTTTATTTTTTTGGCGATGACAATCCAGGCAGAGTCCATGCCCCAGTGATTGACTAAAGATGGGTTGTCCTGAAGTCCCATGATGACAGGTATTGCATTCCACCACAGAGACGTGTTGCTTATGAGGGAAGTAAAAACTTTTATCGCCAGAAAAATGTGAATCACCAGCAGTAGCTGACCGGCAACCCGTTTCGGTTGGTACAAGTCGCTGTTTTTCTTTTTCCAGGGTGTTTCGGTGGCAGGAGATAACGCAGTACGACAAAAACAGGATAATCATTATTTTTTGCATGGAGGCCTCATCAGGATGATTGTGATTACCATATGCCTTTTTGGAATACATTCTCATATAGGTAATTTTTTTTGCCTGTTGGCAGGTTGACATCATTAAAGCTATAATGACCCGGCAAGCAGTTTTTACTAAGAGTACATCGCCACTCCGCTTTTTGGCCTCATGGAGTCATAAATGGTTAAAAATATAAGCTTCATCGTATTTCTTGTCACCGTTCTTCTTAATGTACTATTTTTTAACGCTTTCTGTGGAATACGCCCGGTATGGGCCGATCAGTCCGAAACGGAATTCAATATTAAAAATGAAGGTTTAAAAAAGGATAATATTTTCAATCTTTTTTTTGGGGGGGCTCCCCTTATGCCGACTGAAAACGGTATCGTCATTATCGACGCTTTTCTTGATCTAAATAATAACCAGTTATGGGATACCGGTGAAAAACCTCTGGACAAGGTCGTCATATGCGTCCTTGATGACATTGAATACCCTGTGCCGGCTTTTATCCCCGGGCTTGAAAACGGTGCTAATTATTCATTAAAATGCATGAGTTCCGAATATGAACCCACCGTGAAGCAAAAAAGTGTTTTCATTAAAAAGAGGGGCGAAATCATCAAGATAGATGTGCCTTGCCGGTTGCCGGATTAAAGCACAGCCAGGCACACACCGTGATGAAAGTGGTCGGATTCATCGACTTTTTGAGTCATTAACTTTTTATGTGCTCATGTAACCTGCATTACCCATTATGAAAGTTCATTTCACAACCTGCTCTATAGTGATCCAACTTTTTAAGATCGCCAATTCCCGTTTCTCTCCACAACCTTACCTTTTATCGTCAAGTTTCACTTGAGCATAAAGGATGTTTTTTGATGGAAAAACAACAGTATAGTGATATTTTCCAAGCTACCCTTGAAAAATGGGGGGAAGAAGCTCAATATGACCAGATTATTGAAGAGTGTGCTGAATTGATTGCTGCGCTCAAACACTTTAAACGGGGCAGGGTGACGGAAGACCATATTGTCGATGAACTTGCCGATGTGATTCTCATGTCTCAACAGCTTATGTATATGTTCGGTGAGGGGCGCGTGTCTCAGGCGATTGACAAAAAGATTTATAAACTTCGGTCGCTTCTTCATACTCCATGAAATAGGCTCGCTATGGCTACCTATAAATATTATCCGACCTCTTCGTTCTCCGTAAAATTGTCCAAAATTAGAAAAAAAGATCCATCCGGCTATAAACGAATCCGAAAGGTGATAGCACGGCTTCTTGACAATCCTGCCGATGCCGATGGGGTAATGCATGGCAAACATCATGGCAGATTAAAAAAATATGTGGGACGTCGCGATTACCGCATCATTTACCATTGGTGTGAGATTTGCCGGAAGGAACGTGAAAAGCTTCTCCGTCAGTGCACTGAGTGCGATTTAATGACGGATAGAAGTGTTATGTTTTTTGATCTGTATCATAAAAACGAAATCTCTATGCTTAAACATTTGGCTTCTGATTTTTCTTAATCTCGCCTCTTTGGTACCACTCCCCTTGTATTCTCTTCCATCACCTGTTAATGTTTAGAAGTAATTGAAAATATTTGGTTTTTAGGAGGTCTTCTGTATGTTTATCGATCTGTTGCGAAATCGCCGCAGTATACGCAGTTTCGATCAACGTCAGATAGAAGGTGACAAGATAGAGCTGCTCACCGAGGCGTTGCTGCGTTCGCCTACATCCAAAGGGCGCCAACCATGGGAATTTATACTAGTTACCGATCCACTAATTTCAGCCTTGTTGTCCCATGCCAAACCTAAAGGCGCAACCTTTTTAGCCGAGGCGCCTTTAAGTGTTGTCATATGTGGCGATCCTAACATTAGTGACGTTTGGATTGAGGATTGTGCCGTTGCAGCCACCATTGTGCAAATTGCTGCAGAAGATCTTGGTCTGGGCAGTTGTTGGTCCCAGATTCGGAGTCGCCCGCATGAATCCGGGGAGATGGCTACTACGGTATTAAGGCAGGTTTTGCTCCTACCTGATCACCTTGAGGTAGCCTCCATAATCGGAATCGGATATCCTGTTGCTGCCGTCACAGGGCATTCCAGCGATTCGTTGCCCATGCATAAAATTCATAATAATCGTTATCTGCGTCAATAAATTGCAGGGTTGTCCTGCTTTTACATAAGGAACAACGGCCTGGATGGTATCTCTTACAGGAGGAAAAGCCATGCTATTATCTTTGCTTAAAAAGCGACGAAGTATCCGGAAATATCAACCTCGCCCCATAGAAAAAGAAAAAGTCGAAATTCTTATTGAATCCTTATTGCGTTCTCCTTCCTCTCGAAACCTTAATCCCTGGCAGTTTATATTTGTGACCGAGCCTGGTTTGCTGGCTAAACTAGCCCGCAGCAAGGAACATGGCTCGGTTTTTTTGAAAGGCGCGGCTCTGGCCGTCGTTATTGTTGCGGATCCAGAGCGTTGCGACGTCTGGGTTGAGGATTGCGCTGTAGCGGCCACGATCCTTCAACTAAGTGCGGAAGAAATGGGGCTAGGCAGCTGTTGGATACAGATTCGCTTACGCCAACATAGCAGCACTATGTCCGCTCAACAGTATATTAAAGAGTTGTTGCAGGTTCCTGAGCATCTTGAAGTGGCATCAATCATCAGCCTTGGTTATCCTGATGAAACCAAGCAGCCCCATGCCCAGGAATCGCTTAATTACGACAAGGTTTTCTATAATACGTACGGTCAAACCTGAATTATCGTCTTTTTGAACGCCCCATAGAGTAGAACAACCTATGGATCAACCATGTTCAGAAAACCCAAGGGGACGCTCTAAGGTAAATTGATTAATATGGATCTGTTGATAATTTTTGTCTCTATAGGCGGTAGTGGCATTCTTGGCGCTCTGATAGCTGCTACCATTATGAAGCGCCGCGGGGAACTTGCTATCCTTTCCTTGCAGCAGCGTGCTTCGGCGACGGAAATACTGCTGCAAGAACGGTTGGATGTCCGTGGGCGTGAGGTGGCTGCACTAAGCGCGCGACTGGGGGAGACCGAGCATCAACTCAGGGAGGTGTCTCGGTCTCTTTCTGCGGCGACGGTGCGCAATGCCGAACTGGAGACCCGGCTTAGCGAAGAACGTAAGCAGTCTACTGAAAAACTGGCACTTCTACAGGAGGCCAGAGAACAGTTGCGTACTGAATTTCAGAATCTTGCGCATCGTATTTTTGAAGACAAAACTCGCCGGTTTACAGACCAGAGTCGCGCAAATCTTGATCAGGTTTTAAGCCCTTTTCGGGAGCAGCTCAAAGATTTTGAAAAAAAGGTTGAGGATACCTATCAAAAAGAAGCTCGTGAGCGTTTTTCCCTGCGTCAGGAAGTTATACGACTGCAAGATCTCAATCAGCAGATTCAAACCGATGCTGTAAATCTTACCAACGCACTAAAGGGACAATCCAAGACACAGGGAAACTGGGGGGAAGTGATCCTTGAGCGTGTTCTGGAGCAGTCTGGTTTGCACAAAGGGCGGGAATATGAAGCCCAAGGCAGTTATCGCGATATGCAAGGCCGTCAAATGCGACCTGATATCATTGTGCATTTGCCTGAGAATAAAGACATCATTATCGACTCCAAAGTATCTTTAACCGCATATGAAAAATATGTGAATGCTACTGACGATGAGGTGAAAAAGCAGGCTATACGTCAACATCTGCTTTCGTTGCATGCACACATCAAGGAATTGCAGGGAAAACGGTATGAAACGCTGCCTGAAATCAGAAGTCTTGATTTTGTTCTTATGTTTATACCTGTCGAAGGCGCTTTTATGCTGGCCCTTGACGAGGATGAAAATCTTTTCCGTAAGTGCTTTGAGCATAATATCATGATCGTATCTCCTTCAACCTTACTTGTAACGCTGCGCACCATTCAAAATATATGGCGGTATGAATATCAGAATCGCAATGCTATGGAAATAGCGCGACAGGCTGGCAACCTCTACGACCATTTCGTAAGATTTGTAGCCGATCTTGAAAAGGTCGGAGAACATCTCGAGAAGGCCCGCCAGTCTTATGATCAGGCGCATAAGCGCCTATCTACCGGGCGGGGTAATCTCGTTCGTCGTGCCGAAGGCCTTCGCGAATTGGGAATCCAGAATACGAAAGCTCTATCGGCTTCCATGCAAGAAAATGCACTCATGGATTTCGACTGCCCGGCACTTCCCCCGCAAGGTTAAGTTGCCGATTTGAAAATTATCAAAAATAAAACGAAATAACAGTCATTTGATTGAGTTTTTCGAGAATCGACTTCAAGTTTAAGGAGGGTGAAATCATGAACAACAACGATACTCATAGCCTGCTTGTCGGTTACCTTTTATGGATTTTTGGGTTTATCGGTGCGCATCGGTTTTACTACGGTAAACCCATCAGCGGTACCATCTATTTTTTTACCCTTGGATTGTTTTTTATCGGGTGGATTGTTGACCTGTTTTTGATCCCCGGAATGGACCGTCAGGCAGGGGAGCGGTTCAAATCCGGACGAGTTGATTACAACATCGCCTGGTTGCTACTGGGGTTCCTCGGCGTGCTTGGTGTTCATCGGTTTTATCTTGGCAAATGGATTACCGGTTTGGTTTACCTTTTGACTGCCGGAATCTTCGGGATTGGGATTCTTTACGATTTCTGGACACTAAACACACAGGTTTCCGATGCCAATCGGGGAATGGCTTAGTGCATGGTTCTTACAAAAACAGAGAATTGTTTTGTCTGTGGTGAAAAAAACCGCAAGGGATTGCAGGCTGCATTTCAAACCAATAGCGATTTGTTATGTTCATTCGGCTCGGTTGTGCTTGCAGAAACCTTTCAGGGGTGGGGAAATATCGTACACGGTGGAATTCTTGCCGCACTTTTGGATGAAGCTTGCATATACGCGGCCATGAGCCTGGAAAAGCAGGCGGTTACCGCTGAACTTCAGATCCGTTATCGCAAGCCCGTCCCCTGTGGATGCCAAGTCACTTTGTTCGGGGAAGTCATAAGTCATCGCAAGCAGATTGTGCTGGCACGCGCCCGCTTGGTATTGGGTGGCGAGATTTACACCGAGGCCGAGGCGCGGATTTTCCTTTCCAAATAGAATGTTGATCCAGCGTCTTAACGTGGAACCGGATCGTTACCGGTGAAAGGGATGGTTTCTCACGCAAAACGGTTTGGTTGACCTATGTGACACCATCAGGCTTTATCCGTAGGCGTTCCGGTTTTCCAGCTCGGTGACTTCAAGGTATAGCCATTGCCCTCAATGGATGGTTGACGGCGCGACTCACCCTCCGATGTCACCAGGATTGCGCTGCGACCCGGCAGTGGGCACTTGTTTTCACATATTCCGCATCCGATACACAAGCTTTCGACCACATAGGGTTGTTTTACCCGAACCTCTTGCCCTATTTCATTGATGGTGGTTACCTCGCGGAAACGAATAGCCTTTTCAGGTGTAGGGCAGTGCTCTTCACATACGATGCAAGGTACCCCTTTGGCGTAAGGCAGGCAACGGTTGCGATCCAAATAGGCGCGGCCGATGGCGATTTCCTGTTTTCGGGAGGGGGATAATCTGCGTATGGCGCCCGTGGGGCAAACCTGTCCGCACAAAGTGCATTGGTATTCGCAATAACCGATGCGAGGGATCAGCCTTGGCGTGAAAAGGCCCTCGAATCCGGCTTCCAGCAAGGCAGGGTGGAGGGCATTGTTGATGCAGACCTGCATGCATTCGCCACACCGCACACACCTGCCCAGAAATTGCTCTTCCGGCAACGTGCCAGGCGGCCTGATCAGTCGCGGTTCCGGGTAGAGTTTCATGGGCCGCACGGCAAATAAAAACGGCAACGCGATACCGCCGGCAGTCGTGCCTATAAACGCGCGGCGGCTAAGTCCCTCGGCGACAGGTACCGGATTCCGATGGGTGCGGCCGAATGTAAACTGCCGTGCATGGCAACCTGTCACACAATCCATACAGAGGATGCATCTTTCACCATTCACCTGACCCTGCTGATCTATGGCACCCATCCGGCATAAATCACTGCATTGTCCGCAGGCGGTACAGGATGGTTTGCGGTTATGGATCATCCAGGGGGCAAATCGAGCTGCAAGTCCGAGCAGTGCGCCCAAGGGGCATACATATCGGCAAAAAAAGCGTCGATGTAGCAGGTCCAGTAAAAAAAGGGATATCAGCATTGCCGCCGCAGGGATGGACAGGGCAAATACTTTCTGGTCAAAGGGCAGTACCGAGATTCGCAATACCTGATATAGGGGCTCCGTAAGGTGATTGAGCCACGCCGGCCCGTGGTTATAGGTTAGATTGAAGAAGGTTTCCACAGCCATGCCAAATGCCGGATATACGGCCATGGACAACCCGCGCACAAGAATAGCAAATGGATCTAAAAAACCGACCAATGGCAAGCCGAAAAAAGCACCTACGAGGATGATGACCAGGAGAATGTAGCGCAGTTTTGGTAATGCTGCGGGCGCGACACCTGCTTTTCGACTGAGTAATGGTCTTGCACAATCAAGCAATGTGCCCATGGGACAGGCCCAACCGCAAAACCAGCGCCCCAGCAAAAAACTCGATAGCAGTAAAAATATTGCAGGTAAAACAAGAACGATAGCGGTACGTGCAGCAAGGCTCGCTGCCAAGGCAATCAGAGGATCAAAACGAAACAGTAAGTTAACGGCTCCGGAAATTTCATCTTGCCCCTGATAGTCTGTGTGCAGAAACAAGACGATAAAAATGAGCAGGAAAAGCCCCTGACTAAAACGCCGGAAAATAATTGAAGTGGGTTTAACTTTCATGGCAGTTCGATTCTGTTGATCCGGTTCAACTGCATAATGCCCAGACCCATGTCGGCCGCAGCAACCGTGGTGCCTATCTCATCAGGTGCTCGTCCGAAAAGCATGGTTGCGCAAGCATCTGCAGCCACCGTATCGGAAGAGGCGATGATGGTGTCGTTTACTTGCACATCTCGCAGGTTACCCCCTTGCGGACCGTTGCGCAGCAGCATGCGCGTCGCATCGATTACGTTGAGGGTCGGGCGGATAATGGTGCCCAAATCTGCAAGGTTCTGATCGAGCTTACGGTGTAGCTGGCCGCGATTGCCACCAAGAATGCCCATATTGTTTTTTAGACCGAGAGACAATCCGGCAAGGCCATGTTGCTTGGCGACGGGTACATTAATGTAGCAGTCAGCCTCCAGGGCGTCGCGATAAATATCCCATCCTTTTAATACCCGCCCCTGTGGTATGGGGACGGTAACAAACTTTCTTCGGTCGATATATTCGCAGCGTACCCTTCGATCGTCCATGCCTTGGATAGCCGGTAAAATGCCACTATTCTGATAGCACCGACGTGCTTCATTGCAGGTTCGATCAAATATTCTCACCTGGCTGGCTCCTGCTTCCAACGCCATTTCCGCCAAGGTTCTAACCACAAGAGGATGCGTTGTCGCTCCCATCTCCGGAGGTCTGTCAAAGGATATGTTCGGTTTGATTACGACACGCGCCCCAGGCCTGACAAAGGCTCCCATCCCTCCAATAAGGGCAATCACCTGACGCACCAGCTTGCGATAGTCTTTGTCTTTTCCTATACCTACCTTGGCGAGAGGTTTTCCGGCCTGTGGTGTTTGCGCTTGAGCAGACGTGGCAAGAGAGGGGAAGGGCCAGTGTAATACAAAAAAACAGGACAGGGACCAATAGGTCACATTATGCAAAAAGCGTCTTCGTTCCATAATGCCTCCTTTACGGTTGGGGGCACGTTTCACGTTGCGTTCCGTTAAACGGGTAACTTTAGAATCATATCACAAGAAAACATTTTGCCTTGTTTGGCGCATAAAGGGATTACCGGCGAGATGTCAAACCCCAGGGTGAGACAGTTTTTTTAATTAATTTAACACGCTGGATTTGTAACTCCGTTCAGAGAGGCTGCTGATTTTCCGTAGAGATTTATTCAATGGTACAACCGTTTTTAAAATGATCCTTTTAAAATAATCGAAAATCTTCATGGGCTTGATTGTTGTGCGGTGGGAAGATTCATGTTGCGTGGCCCATGGTTGGCCTTGCCGCAGCACTTGGCGCGACCGCTCACGCTCTGATGGCAGATCCGCATCCCTGTGTGATAATCGGGATGCAGGGTTTTTCAGGCGTTACCAACACTCCCATTGCGACTCTTGACATAGGCAGCGCGTTGACAGGCCACTTCGCCTTGCTGGCACCGTTGATGCTGGTTTGCGGTGTGGGCATGGTTTTATTTCAACGTAGTGCCATTTACATACAGCTGGTATCTGGCCGGATCGACTAGTCAGCACATTCGGGGAATTTGGTCGTCAACGTTCTGCCGGGGGTCTCGGTCGGCGAATTGGCTGAATATGGCGGAGAACCTAAGCTTATATCTGAAGATGTGCCGCTTCGAGCTGGCATCAGACATCAATTGGAGCTATTTTTTTACGGTTATTAACGGGGAAGGGCAGATGCTCGGGATTTTTTTCATTGACGATTTGCGCCGGATTCTTCCTGACAATGTGCCCCGACGTTGATTTCCGCAAAGGACGTTGCCGTCTTCAAGGTCATTACTACGCCCCTGCAGGAATCGTTACTCTGGCCATGCATAAATTTACCCGGCGCGGCATCGAAGAAATCCCCTTGGTTGATAAAGCTCAACCTGGAAAAGTCTTATTCATGCTTTCGCGCCGGGCTGT